>NZ_JBIVNX010000008.1:160610-220734 GCF_044753805.1 Streptomyces sp. NPDC093225 | reverse complement strand
CTCGACCTCACCGTCTTCGACGGCGTCCACTCCGGCATCCTCGGCCAAGACGAACTCGAAGAAGCCGCCACCGCCGTCGAACCCGGCAACTCCGCAGGCCTCCTCGTCTACGAAAACCTCTGGGCCGCCCCCTTCGCCACCGCCCTCCGCCGCAGCGGCGCCCAACTCGTCGCCTCCGGCCGCCTCCACATCCAAGCCGTCCTCGCCGCACTCGACGCCGCAGAAGCAGCCGAAACGACCACCCCGTGAGACGAGTGCCGTCAGCCCCGGACCGCGGTCCGGGGCTGACGGCACGCCACCGCCGCCGCAGCCGGGGTCCACTCGCCGCTGCCGTGCGGCGCCGGGCCGCGCGGGCGGTGAACGACCTGATTGGCGGGCCCGTACGGCGCGCCACACGGCGCAGGCGCGAGCCGGTCGGGCACGCTCCTGTGGCGC
Source organism: Streptomyces sp. NPDC093225 (assembly GCF_044753805.1). Taxonomy (NCBI): domain Bacteria; kingdom Bacillati; phylum Actinomycetota; class Actinomycetes; order Kitasatosporales; family Streptomycetaceae; genus Streptomyces; species Streptomyces sp. NPDC093225. The sequence goes on along the minus strand of NZ_JBIVNX010000008.1, from coordinate 220,299 downwards.
GGGGAGACCGACGGCGCGCCCCCGGGGCGTGCCCGGGTCATCCCCGCGGCCCGGCCGCCGGGCACGGCGAGACAGCTCGAGGAGGACCCCATCGCCACGACGACACCTCCCAGTCCTTCCGCAGGCGCGCACGGCGGGCAGCCCCAGGAGGCCGACCTGCTGCGGACCATGCTGCGCCGGCCGCCGTACCGCCGGACGCTGGTGCTGTGCGGGCTGCTCGGTCTGCCGGTGGCGCTGTTCGCGTTCTGGTTCCTGGTCTCGATCCACAAGTTGCAGCAGCTGGTCTGGTTCGAGTGGCCCGAGGACCTGGGGTGGGACCAGGCTCCCTGGTGGTGGGCGCTGGGACCGATGGCGGTGGCCGGACTCGTCGTGGGTCTGGTCGTCACGTACATGCCGGGGCGGGGCGGGCACATCCCGGCGGGCGGACTGCACTCGGGCGGGATGAGCAAGCAGGCGCTGCCCGGGGTCGTGATCGCCGCGCTGGTCGGCCTGCCCCTCGGTACCGTCCTGGGTCCCGAGGCACCCCTGATCGCCTTCGGCGGCGGGCTCGCGCTCTTCCTGGCCCATCTGATCCGCGTCCCGGACACCCCGACGACGAAGGAGATCCTCGGCGCCGCCGGAGCGGCGGCCGCCATCTCCGCACTCTTCGGCAACCCCGTGGTCGGTGCGATCCTGCTGATGGAGGTCGCGGGAGTGGGCGGGCCCCAGCTGTTCGCGGTCATGCTGCCGGCCCTGCTGGCCAGTGGTGTGGGTGACCTCATCTTCACGGGTTTCGTCCACTGGACGGGGCTGGAGACCGGCAGCCTGGACACCGGCCTGCCCACGCCGCCGCCGCTGGACTGGCCCGATCTGGTGTGGGTCCTCCTCCTCGCCCCGGTGCTCGCGGTCCTCGTCCACTTCATCTTCACCGGCGGCCGCTACACGGTGCTCTTCACCGCCAAGAACACCGTGCGCAACACGGTCCTGTGCGCCTTCGGCGCGGGTGTGTGCATCACCCTCTACGCCCTGGCCACCGGCCGCTCCCCCGCCGAGGCCGCCCTCTCCGGTGAGCAGACCCTCAACGAGCTCGCCCAGAACCCCGAGGCGTGGTCGGTGGGCGCCCTCGTCGCCGTCCTGGTCTTCAAGTCGATGGCGTACAGCCTGTGTCTGGGCAGCATGCGCGGCGGTCCCGTCTTCCCCGCCCTCTTCCTCGGCGGGGCGATGGGCGCCCTGGTCGCCCCGCTGCCCGGTTTCGGGCTGGTGCCCGCCATGGCGGCCGGGATGGCCGCCTCCGTCAGCGCCGCCCTCCGCGTGCCCGTCAGCAGCGTCGTCCTCGTCGTGCTCCTCGTCGGCAACGTCGAGACCGTCGCCCTCGTCGTCCTCGCCGCGGTCATCTCGTTCGTCATCGCCGAGCTCCTCCCGCCCGGACCCCGGCTCCCCACCGCCCCGGCCGCGCAGCCCGCCGGCCCCGCGCAGACTCCCGCGCAGGGCCCCGCACAAGGCCCCGCACCGCAACGGCCCTGACTCCGGGGCACCGTCCGACCGACAGGGCCCGCGGGGCGGACCGGCGACGCGCCGGGGCGGGCGGGACCGCGGCGGGTGGTGCGGCCGGTGCCAGAATGATCGTTCATGGCATCACGCGCAGGCGCTTCCGCGTCCGCTTCGGCACCGGCCTCCCTGGTACTCCTGACGCTCGCCGCCGGTCAGTTCCTGATGGCGCTCGACAGCTCGGTCATGAACGTCTCCATCGCGACCGTGGCCGAGGACGTCGGCACGACCGTGACGGGCATCCAGGGCGCGATCACCGCCTACACCCTGGTCATGGCCATGTTCATGATCCCGGGCGGCAAGGTCGGTACGCTCATCGGCCGCCGGCGCGCGTTCATGATCGGCTGTGTCATCTACGGCTGCGGGTCCTTGACCACCGCTCTCGCTCCCAACCTGACGGTGCTCCTGGTGGGTTGGTCCTTCCTCGAGGGCGTGGGCGCGGCGCTGATCCTGCCGGCCATCGTCGCCCTGGTGGCGGGCAACTTCCCTCCCGAGCGCCGGCCCACCGCGTACGGGCTCGTCGCGGCCGCCGGTGCGATTGCGATCGCGGTCGGCCCCCTGGTCGGCGGCCTCGCCACCACGTACTTCTCCTGGCGCTGGGTGTTCGCGGGCGAGGTCGTGCTCGTCCTGGTGATCCTGGTGCTCGCCCGCCGCCTGGCCGACGCCCCGGCCACCGAGCGCCCGCGGTTCGACCTGGTCGGCGCCGTCCTGTCGGCCGCCGGTCTGGGAACCTTCGTCTTCGGCGTGCTGCGCGCGGGCGAGTGGGGATGGTTCAGGGTCAAGCCCGGCGCCCCGGTCTGGCTGGGCGTCTCGCCGGTCGTCTGGCTGATGCTCACCGGCCTGCTCCTGGTGTGGATCTTCCTGCGCTGGGAGGCGCGGCTGGACCGCCGCGGCCAGGACACCCTCGTCCAGCCGGAGTTCCTGCGCAACCGGCAGCTCACCGGCGGGCTGACCGCGCTGTTCTTCCAGTACCTGGTCCAGATGGGCGTGTTCTTCATCGTCCCCCTGTACCTGTCGGTGGCGCTCGGGCTGTCCGCCCTGGCGACCGGCGCCCGGCTGCTGCCGCTGTCCGTGTCCCTGCTCGCCGCGGCCACGCTGATCCCCCGGCTCCTCCCGAACGCCTCGCCGCGGCGCGTCGTCCGGGTCGGGATCTTCGGCCTCCTGGCGGGGGCGGTCGTCCTGATGGCGGCGCTGGACGTCGGCGCGGGCCCCGAGATCGTCACCGTGCCGCTGCTGCTGATCGGCGCCGGCATGGGCGCCCTGGCCTCGCAGCTCGGTGCCGTGACCGTCTCGGCCGTCCCCGACCGGCAGAGCGCCGAGGTCGGCGGCCTGCAGAACGCCGTCACCAACCTCGGCGCCTCGATCGGCACCGCACTCGCCGGCTCCATCATGATCACCGCGCTGACCAGCTCGTTCCTCACCAGCATCCAGGCGAACCCCGCCCTTCCCGACGAGGTGAAGAGCCAGGCCACCCATCAGCTCGCGGGCGGCGCGCCGTTCCTCTCCGACGCCCAGCTCCAGACGGCGATGGACGACGCCGGCGTCCCGCCCGAGACCGCGCAGGCCGCGCTGGACGCGAACGAGGAGGCCCGGCTCGACGGCCTGCGCGCAGCCCTCGCCGTGCTCTCGCTCACCTCCGTCATCGCGCTGTTCTTCACCCAGCGCATCCCCACCACGCCGCCGCGCGCCGACACCGACCCCGCCGGCGACACCGGGGCCCCCGCGCCCGACCCGGACGGGCCCGGAAGCCCGGCCTGATCCGCCTCCCCCGCGTCGGGTTGGCAGCAGTTGATTCGGTTGTAGGCCACGGTGGGTCATACAGTCCGCCACATGAGTGACGAAGCTGGGGACTGGGTCTCTGCGGGCAAGGCGGCGAAGCGGTTGGGGGTGTCCACGCGGACGCTGCGCCGCTACACCCTGGAGGGGGTGCTGGAGGACCGGCGTTCGCCGGGCGGGCGTCGGGTGTTCCGGGTTGGGGATCTGGACGCGCTTGCGCGGCGGCGGGGTAGTGCGGTGGTGCCGGCGTCTGGGGGTGTGGTGCTGTACGGGCGGGTGTCCTCGCACCGCCAGCGCGCCGAAGGGGATCTGGAGCGTCAGATGGACCGACTGCGCCAGGCCGCGGGGGAACGGCTGATTGTGGGCGAGTTCACCGATGTCGCCTCGGGGCTGTCGGAGAAGCGAAAGGGGATGCGGCGGGCGCTGCGTGCGTGCCAGGCCGAGGGGGTGACTTCGCTGCTGGTGACGCACGATGAGCGGCTGGCCAGGTTCGGGACCGGCTTGCTGGCGGAGGTGGTGTTGCCGTCGTGGGGGTGCCGGCTGGAGATCGTGGGCGGAGATGAGGAGCTGGACGGGAGCGAGGAGGGGGACTTGGTCCGGGACATGCTCGCCGTCGTCACCTCCTTCTCGGGACGGCTGTACGGGGCGCGGTCGGCGAAGGCCCGCGCGTTGACGGCGGCGGTGAAGTCCACTACTGGAGAAGGTGATTTGTAGGCCATGGTTGGCCATGTGTAGCATTTTCCTTGTTGGTTGGGGGCAGATCCGGAGGGGGCGTGATCGTGGCGAGGAAGCGCAGCAGTAAGAAGCGTGAACTCCGCACGATCACGAACCCCTTCACCGTTTCCGCTCCGACCGGCGCCCGCATACGCGACCGCGCCAAGGCCGACGCGAGGGACGCGCATGTGCTGCGCATGGTCGGAGAGCACCTCGGCCGTCATCAGCGGACCGACCTTGCCGAGCGCATCAGCCTGGGCAAGGTCGCGGCGAAGGACAACCAGCGCGCCCCGCGCAAGAAGTCCCTCACGGCGGTGTCCTCCTCCCGCTGGGCCGGCGCGATGACCCGGGCCAGCGAAGATCAGTACCAGCTCTCCATGCGTGCCCTGTTCGACGAGCGCGCGTCCCTGCGCCGGGCCGTGCGCACCGTCGAGAAGCGGCTGGCCGCCCCGTGCGGGCAGCGCTCCAGGAGTGGGACGCGCGGCTACCGGAGCCAGGCCGAGCGGTTCGAGAAGCAGCGCCGCCTCCAGGTCCTCAAGGGCCGCCTCGCGGCCGTCGAGCGCCGTATCGAGGCCGGACGCCCGTCGATCGTCATCGGCGGCCGACGCCTGCTCAAGACCCGCCACGGCCTCGCGGACGCGCAGCTCACCGAGGAGCAGTGGCGTACACGGTGGGAGTCCGAGCGGCTGTCCCTCACCGCTGACGGTGAGTCCGGCGCCCCGTACGGCAACTACACCATCACCGTTCACCCGGAGGCGGGCGAGGTGACGATGGTGCTGCCCGAGCCTTTGCGGCATCTGGCGAACGCGCCTCGGGGCCGCTACCGGTTCTCCTTCACCACCGCCTTCCACCACCGCCGTGAGGAATGGCTGGACCGGGCGACCGCGGACCGGGCCGTCCGCTACGACTTCGTCCACGACCCGTGCCGTGACCGCTGGTACCTCGATGCCTCCTGGGGCGCCGAGCCCGCCACCCTCCCCACCCCGGACGAGATCCGCGCGGGCGGCGGCAACCTCCTTGGCGTCGACCTGAACGCAGACCACCTCGCCGCCTACGTCCTCGACACCCACGGCAACCCCATCGGCGCCCCGGTCACCGTCCCCCTCGACCTGACCGGCCCGACGAGCCGACGGGACGGCCGGCTGCGGGCCGCGATCTCCGAACTGCTCCGCGTCGCCCGTACCCACCACTGCGCGGGAATCGCGATCGAGAACCTCGGCTTCGACGACGCCCGCGCCACCGGACGCGAGACCATGGACCGCGGCGCGAGGGGGAAGAAGTTCCGCCGCACCGTCGCCGGCATCCCCACCGCCCGCTTCCGTGAGCGTCTGCGCTCGATGGCCTTCCATGCCGGGCTCGTCGTGATCGCCGTCGACCCCGCCTACACCTCCATCTGGGGCGACAGGTACTGGAAGGCCCCGATCCAGAAGCAGAACCGGCAGACCACGGTCACCCGCCACCACGGCGCATCGGTGACCATCGGCAGACGCGCCCTCGGGCATCGAGCACGGCGTCGGCCAGGTGTGACCGCACACGACCAGAGGATCGTCGCGCGGAGAGCTACCGGCCAGGCCCTGCCCATCCCGGCGGCGCGTGGGACCGCGAACCCACCCAGGACAGCGAGCACGCCCACCACGGGCGGCAAGACTCGACCGGACCGCAGTGGCCAACTCGCGCTGCTCCCAGACCCCGAACACCGTTCGCGGGGTCACCGGACCAGTCCGGTTTCATGCGATTCGGCCAACAACGGCCAACATCGCTAAGAACGGTAGGGTGCCCGCTTCGGTGCGTCCGGTTCCCGGACCGGTCGCGTGGCAGGGTGCGGGTGAGGGGCGTCACGGGATGAGGAGCCGGCAACGGTTCGGACGCGGGCGCGGGCCCCGGCTGGGGCGGGATTTCGGGTGGCTGTGGGGAGCGTACGGGGCCAGTGCGCTCGGCACCTGGCTCGCCTTCGGCGCGTTCCCGCTGATCGCCGTCCAGGTCCTGCACGCCGGACCCGCCCAGGTCGCTGCCCTCGCCTCGGTCGGGGCGGCGGCGGGTGCCGCACTGGCGGTGCCGCTGGGCCCGTGGACGGAGTTCCGCCGCAAGCGGCCCCTGATGATCACGATGGACCTGGTGCGGTGCGCGGCGCTGCTGACGATCCCGGCGGGGTACGCGCTCGGCGCGCTCACCTTCCTCCAGCTCCTGCTGGTCTCGGTCGTCGTCGCCGCGGCCGACATCACCTTCCGCGCCGCCTCCGGCGCCCACCTCAAGACGCTGCTGCCGGCCGACGACCTGCTCGTGGCCAACGCCCGGTTCGAGTCCACGGCCTGGACGACCACCATCGTCGGGCCGCCCCTGGGGGGCGCCGCGATCGGGCTCCTGGGCCCGGTGGTGACGGTCCTTGCCGACGCCGTCAGTTACCTGCTCTCGGCCCTCGGTATCCGGGCGATGCGCGGGCACGAGCCGCGCCCGGCGCGCCGGGAGGCCACGCGCACGCGGGCCGGGGACCTGCTCGAGGGCTGGCGGTACGTCCTCGGCGATCCGACGCTGCGTCCGCTGTTCCTCAACACCGCGCTGTTCAACGGTCTGCTCATGGCCACCGAACCCCTGCTCGCGGTCCTCATGCTCGGCCGGCTCGGGTTCACGCCCTGGCAGTACGGCCTCGCCTTCGCCGTACCCTCGGTCGCCGGTCTCCTCGGCGCGCAGCTGGCCAGGCCGCTGGTCACCCGGTTCGGGCAGGACCGGGTCCTGGTCACCGCCGGGACGCTGCGCGCGCTGTGGCCCCTCGGCCTGGCCTTCGTACGGCCGGGCGCCCCGGGACTGGCACTGGTCATGGGCGTCGAGTCGGCCCTGATCTTCTGCTGCGCGGTCTTCAATCCCGTCCAGGCCACGTACCGCCCGCAGCACACCCCGACCGACCGCCTCGCCCGCGCCCTGTCGGCCTGGGGGGTGACGACCAAGGCCGCTACCGCGGTGCTCACCGCCGCCTGGGGCGTCCTGGGCGCCGTCCTCGGCCCCCGCACCGCCCTCGGCCTGGCCGGCCTGCTGCTGCTGCTGACGACCCCGCTGCTCCTGCCCCGCCGCGGCCGGGGAGGCGGCGGTGGACTCCTCAGCCGGTTGAGGAGGAGCGCTGCGCGGCGTCCGGGAGCTCGGGACGCTGCTGCCCGAGGTCGTAGCCGTACATCCTCGACCAGCTGTTCGGGAAGATCTTCATGAGGGAGGACAGGAGCTTGTAGCGGGCCGTCGGGACCGAGACCACCTTGCCCCTGCGGAGGTCGGCCAGGGCGACGCGGACGAGGACGCCCACGTCGACCCATCCCCAGTCCGTCCGGTTGGGGATGCCGGCCCGGTTGTTGAAGTCCGTCAGCACGTCGCCGGGGCACAGCGCCATGATCTTCACGTCGGACGTGCGCAGGGCCTTGCTGTAGGCCATCTCCTCGGTGTGCCGCAGGACGGTGGCGGTGCTGGTGCCGTAGAGGGAGTCGACCCACGCGGGGGCGATGCCGCAGACGCTGGCCACGTTGATGATGCCGCCGCTGCCGCGCGCGAGCATCGCCTGGACGGCCGTGAGGGAGAAGTGGACCTTGGCGACGGCGTTGACCTCCAGCATGTACATCTCGTCGTCGACGGGGTTGCGGGAGGCGCCGGTGGCGTAGCCCATGCCGGCGTTGTTCACGAGGAGGTCGACCGGGTCGTCCCGGTCGGCGAGCCGGGCCAGGACCGGCTCGCGTCCGGTCCTGGTGGACACGTCGGCGCCGAGCACCTCCACGCGCGTGCCGTGGGTGTCGAGCAACTGCTCCCCGAGCCGCTCCAGCTTGGCCACGTCGCGGGCCACCAGGACGAGGTCGTGGGTCGCGGCGAGCTGGCGGGCGAACTCCTCGCCGATTCCGGAGCTGGCACCTGTGATCAGGGCAACGGGCATGGCGGGGGTCCTTTCGTGGCGGGCACGGCGCGCTCGCCGGCGAGAATGTCACGACCGGGGTGGTGCCGTGGGGCACGAAACCGGCCAGAGTCGACGCGTGAGGCGTCCGACTCCGTCGAGTACGGGCCGCCCGAGGCCGACGAGCAGGTCGGTGATCCGCTGCCCTTCCGCCACCTCGGCGCGAGTGCCGGCGTCGGCGTCGGCGTCGGCGTCGGCGTCGGCGTCGGCCAGGTTCCCGGCAGCGCGCGTCCGGCGGCCTCCAAGGCCGCGGCGGCCTGGTGGTGCGTCATGCCGTCGGCCCGTCGGCGAACCTGGTCGCGAGCCGCGTGCTCGGCGACAGTCGGCTCGTGCGGCTCGCCGATCGTGACGGGGCGTCGCTTCATGGCCGGCAGGCCTTCGGTGAGTCCTCCGTCGTCCGCTCGCGCATCCCCGGACCCGCCCGATGCCTACTCGGCAGGGCGGGCGAGTGCCGGAGATCTGGACGGGAGGCCTCGGCCTGCCGCGCGGGAGTGGGAGGTGGCGGCGCGGTCCGCTGGGCAGGGGTGCGCGTACGGGTACTTCGGCGACTTCCTGCAGGTCGCCGGGGAGGCGCGGTCATACTGGCGGGGTGGACGACCTCGTGCGGTTCCTGCGCGGCTGCCTCGACGACGACGAGCGCAGCGCCCGCGCGACTCCGGAACGGTGTTGGAGCGCGTCGCGCCTGCTGGCCCAGGTCTACGCGACGCGCCTGTTGCTCGACGCCTCCAATGCCGCTTGCGGGGCAGGATGCCCCACGGAGCACACCTTCACGGGGTCGTGCAGCCTCCGCTGGATGGGTCCGGTGCACGAGGCCGACGGGCGGCGCTGGTTGCACGACGACACGGGCGCCCGGTTCGCGCCGCCCCCCGTGACCTCGGAATGGTCCCTGCGCGTCCTGGCGCTGCCCTACGCCGGGCACCCCGGCTACAGGGACGAGTGGCGGCCGTGAGGGCGTCGGGCACCGCCGCTGCATCCCGGGCGGAGCAGGCGTGCCGGTGTCCGTCCCGGCGTCCGCGGGGGCAGGCACACGGCGACCCGGGTGCGCCGGAGCGGCCGGAGCCGCCCCCTGCTCCGGCCGTGGTCTGCCGAGGTGGCCGCCGGCCCGGGCCGCCCCCGGGGCTGGTCCCCAGGGGCGCCACGGGCCGTTGGACCCTCGTGGTGGTGCTGCGGGTGGTGCTCGTACGGCAGGTCAGGTGACGTTCGGGGCGTACCCGAAGGACAGCCCCCTGGACACCGGGCCGGCGTGGGCACTGCGGAGCTGCACGGCCGGGAGCGGCCCGTTCAGCGTCCAACCAGTGGCGTCCGGGGTGAAGGCCGAGCCGTTGATGGCCACGTGGAGCTGGTAGACCTGTCCGCTGTTGGACATCAACCTGATCCACGCGTCGTTGCCCTGGGCCCCGATGGCGACGGAGCAGAAGGGACCTCCGGTCGCGGGGTAGCCGGGCAGCGTGCTCAGGTTCTGCCAGGCGATGGTCCCGCCGCCGGCCGGGCCCCGACCGCCGTAGACCATGCCGTTCCTGATCGCCGCGCCGAACTGCCCGTTGCTCCCCGGGACGATGGTGTCGATGTCGTCACAGGCTCCGGTCGCGCCCGTGGCACCCGCCGGACCGGTGGCCCCGGTCGTACCGGTCGCGCCCGTGACGCCGGTCGGACCCGTGACACCGGTGGCACCCGTGCCCGTCGCACCGGCCGCACCTGTCGCGCCGGTCGACCCGGTCACGCCCGTGACGCCGGTCGGACCCGTGACACCGGTGGCACCCGTGCCCGTCGCACCAGTGGCACCAGTGGCACCAGTCGCGCCCGTCACGCCCGTCACGCCCGTGGCTCCTGTGACACCGGTCGCGCCCGTGGGACCAGTCGGACCCGTATCACCCGTAGTACCAGTCTCACCCGTGACACCAGTCGCGCCCGTCGGGCCCGTATCACCCGTGGCACCCGTCACGCCCGTGGGACCGGTAGGACCGATCTCACCCTGCGGACCCGTCACGCCCGTCGCGCCGGTCGGGCCCGTATCACCGGTGGCACCCGTCGGACCCGTATCACCCGTGGCACCCGTCACGCCCGTGGGACCGGTAGGACCGATCTCACCCCGCGGACCGGTCACGCCCGTCGCACCCGTGGGACCCGTGTCACCAGTGGCACCGGTCGGACCCGTGTCACCCTGCGGACCTGTCACGCCCGTCGCACCCGTGGGACCCGTGTCACCAGTGGCACCGGTCGGACCCGTGTCACCAGTGGCGCCCGTGGGACCAGTCGGACCCGTATCACCCGTGGCACCCGTCACGCCCGTGGGACCGGTAGGACCGATCTCACCCTGCGGACCCGTCACGCCCGTCGCACCCGTGGGACCCGTGTCACCAGTGGCACCGGTGGCACCGGTCGGACCCGTGTCACCAGTGGCGCCCGTGGGACCAGTCGGACCCGTATCACCCGTGGCACCCGTCACGCCCGTGGGACCGGTAGGACCGATCTCACCCTGCGGACCCGTCACGCCCGTCGCACCCGTGGGACCCGTGTCACCAGTGGCACCGGTGGCACCGGTCGGACCCGTGTCACCAGTGGCGCCCGTGGGACCAGTCGGACCCGTATCACCCGTGGCACCCGTCACGCCCGTGGGACCGGTAGGGCCGGTCTCACCCTGCGGACCCGTCACGCCCGTCGCGCCGGTCGGGCCCGTATCACCGGTGACACCCGTAGGACCCGCCGAACCCGTGTCGCCAGTCGCGCCGGTCGCACCAGTGACGCCGGCCGCTCCTGTGGGACCGGGCTCACCCTGCGGGCCCGTCACGCCCGTCGCGCCGGTGACACCCGTAGGCCCAGACGCACCTGTCGGGCCGGTCTCACCCGTGGCACCCGTAAGGCCCGTCGCACCAGTCGAGCCGGCACCACCAGTCGGACCCGTGTCACCCGTTGCGCCTGTCGCACCCGTGGCACCAGTCGGACCGGGCTCGCCCTGCGGACCGGTGGCGCCCGACGCGCCCGTTACGCCCGTGGAGCCGGTGGGACCCGTCGAGCCGGTGCCGTCGCCGGCCGGACCCTGCGGACCCGTGACACCGGTCGCACCCGTCGCACCCGTCGCACCCACATCGCCCTGCTGCCCCGTCGTGCCCGTCACGCCGGTGGCACCCGTCGTACCCGGCGGGCCGGTCGGGCCGGTCGTACCCGTGCCGCCGCCTGCCGGGCCTGTCGGGCCCTGCTGACCGGTGGCACCCGTGGGGCCGGTGGGGCCCGTGACGCCGGCCGGGCCCTGTGGTCCGGTCGCGCCGGCAGACCCGCCGCCCGCTGGGCCGGTCGGGCCCGTCGCGCCGGTGTCGCCCTTCGGACCGGTCGCACCCTTGGGACCCGTGGGACCCGTGCTGCCGGCGCACCTGTCGTGGTCGTCGCCGTCGCCGCCACCCCGCGGCCACGGCTGCAGCGGCCCGCCCGGGTGCTGGGGACGCGGGCTCTTCCTGCAGTCGCCCACGCCGCCGGCCGCGCGAGCCGCGGCCGCCTCCGGTCCGACCCGCACCGCCGCGACCGCGAAGGGGCTGACGACGCCGGCCAGTACGAGGGAGAGCGAGGCCAGGGCGCCACCCGCCAGCCAGGCCCTGTTCCGGGGCAAGGGGCCGAGGCAGGCGGCCTTGGTCCGGTTCTCACGACTCATGAAGCGCTCCTTGGGAAAGGTACGTCGGACCGGACCACCGCCGCTCCGGTCGCGGGACGAGCCTCCCCCAGCGATCTTGAATCGCAGGTGCACCCGCCCGCGGGGCGGGCAGTCTTATCAACACATCGGCCTAACTCGTGCCTGCTGAACGAGCGATCGGGATGCCCCGGTTCACGCCCCTTCGCACTGCCTCCGGCTCCCGCCGTCGCCCGGGCGACGACGCGCAGGCGGGCGGACGACGCGCAGGCGACGTCCGCTGCCCGCTTCCCGTGCGGGGACGCGAGCGTCCGGAAGCCGTCAGCCGGCGCAGCGGGGACGGGCGTCGGACGGAAGCATCCGGGGCCGTGGCGCCCCTCAACTCTTGCTCAGATGGATTGATTCGGCCGCCTTCCGCGGATCAGACTCTGTCCCGGGACCAGCCTCGGGGGTCGATGCGCCTGGTCCTTCACGATCACGAGGGGGACGGAATGATCGACGTCGGGATACTCCTGCTGGGCCTGGTGTGCGCGGCCGTGGTCCTGGTGGTGGTCGTGGGCCGGAGGGGCACCACCCGCACGGACACGGCGGAAGGGCTGCTGATCGAGCAGCGGCGCACGGCCGAGGCCCGGCAGGTGCGCAGGCACTACGACGCGACCGGCGCCGCCGGGATGAGCGGCGGCGCCGAGACGGACACCACGTACAAGTACCTCCACTGAGCCGACCCCGGCGCCCCGCGGGCAGCACGTCCGCTCCCCGGTCCTGCGTGGCTGGATCGGGATCGGACGGTCCGGGCTCAGCCCGGGAAGAGGGCGGGGAGGGTGACCGTCGGGTCGCCGAGGAGGACCAGGCTCTGGCGGTCGATGGCGGAGAGGCGGATGCGGGTCATCTCCGCGCGGACGTCGAGGTCGCCACCGGCGAGGAGGTCGCTCAGGGCGTGCCAGTTGGTGTGCAGCTGGCCGATCTCGGCGCGGTACTCGGCGAAGGCCTGGGCCAGCGGGACTCCGGAGTACAGCTGTTGGGTGAGGGCCGAGACGATGCGTCCGCCGAGCCGTTGACCGGTCTCCTCCACCGTGAGGGTCCAGCTGAACGTCGGCTCGACGTGCCCGACCACGGCGCGTACGGGGTGTTCGCGGCCCAGCGCCGCCAGGGCCGCCGGAGCCACCACCGGGCCGAGCCCGGCCACCGCCGCCACGGTCGCGAACGCCGAGCCGTCCGGATCGAGCAGCGTCTCGTACAGGCTCCGGCCGGCTCCGCCGGCCGAGCAGCAGGCCTGCGCGAACCACACGCAGCCGCTGGGCAGGCCGGCGGCCAGGGCGTCGAGCGGAACGGGGGTCAGGTGCTGGTCGACCGGCAGGCCGAGGGCGGCCCGCAGGGCGGCGGGGTCGTCCAGGGGCGAGACCTGACCGTGGCCGGAGGTCACCACCAGGCCCGGCCGGGACTCTTCGAGCGCGGTGAGGAGGGCGGTGGTGGTGGCCGCGTCACCGGCCAGCTGCCGCAGGTCGGTGAGCGGCGGCGGCACCAGCTTGTCGGTCAGCGGCTGGGTGATCACCTGGCGCATGAGGTTGGTCATGTCCGTCGGGCTGAGGTCCACCGTCCACACGAGCGCCCGGTCGAAGGCGGTCGTGGTCCCCGGCCAGTCGCCGATCAGGGCGTCGACGTAGTGGGCGAGGCCCTCGCCCTCGAGCGGGATGCGCCCGACGGCGTGCCGGGTTCCGAGGGAGTACTGGACCGACCACGGGATGGCCTCGGGTCCGCCGACGATCGCGACGTACATGGGCAGCCGGTCCTTGCCCACGCCGAAGGTCGACATGCCGATGGCCGGGTCCTGAGCGGACCCGTCCGGGAAGTAGCGGCGCAGGAACCGGTCGCCCTCGGGCCGGTCCCGCCAGCGCAGCAGCACGCTGCCCTCGCGGGCGGCCAGCAGGGCGCGCACGGGCTCGGGCGCGTCCACGCCCGCGGCCTTCTGGGCGGGGGTGAGGCCCGGCGAGTCGTCGTCGGGGATCAGGACGCCGTACCCGATGTCGGGGTGGGACCACCGGGTCACGGGCACGGGGGGTTCGAAGGGCAGGACCTTCTGCGAGCGCGGCAGCCCCTGCGGGCGCGCGCCCCAGCTCACGGCCGTGGGGGCCAGTGCGCCGTGCGCGGCCTGCGTCCCGGTCCAGGCGTTCAGGAACAGCTCCTGCGGCAGCGTCGTCACGGCCCCTCCTCGGCGAGCTGTGCGCGGACGGCGGCGATCTGCGCCTCCGCGTGGGCGAGCAGTGCCGGGTCGGCGGTGGCCGGGTCGAGGCGGGCCATGAACTCCTCCCAGAAGTCGAGGACGCCGCGCAGGGTCGCGAAGGCGGCGGGCGAGAGCGTCGGCGAGCCGGGGAACACCCGGAGGGGGTCGCGCTGGACGTACAGGACGGGGTCGGTCCAGGCGTCGAACTGCTCCGGGTCGGCACCGGCGAGCACGACGCGCGGGGCGGTGAAGGCCGCCGCCCAGTCGATCTCCCGTGCCTCCTGCGCCCCGGTGGTGACCGCGCGCCCGACGGCCGCGACGACCTCCGGGTACAGGGCCGCGCAGAAGCGGTCGGTGTCGTGCAGGTCCACCATGCGGCGCATGCCGGCGACCGCGGCGATCCCGTTCGAGACGAGGTCGTGGGCGAGCGCGGGGCCGTCGGTGGCCTGGGCGCTCTGGCAGGCGCACAGGACGACCAGCCAGGCGGCGGAGGGCTTGAGGACGCTGACCAGTTGGGGCAGTTTGAGCAGGACCGAGCCGGTCGGTGCCTCGGCTTCGAAGTCTCCGGTGTGGGCGAAGGCGAGGGTGCGTACGCCGGCGACCGCGCCGCCGTGGCAGAGCAGGTGCAGCAGGTGCGGCCGCGCCGCGGTGATGCGGCTCTCGAGCTCCGGAGCGGTGGCCGGCAGTACCTCGGCGGTGACCTCCGCCAGGCCTGCCGCGTGCACGGCGTCCAGGACCGCCTGCTGGGCGCTGATGACGTGGACGTGCACTCCGATCGAGGCGGCGGCGGGCGTGGTCGCCGCCCGGAGCAGACCCTGCAGCTGCTTGGTCCCGTCCTCCCGTGCCGCGGACAGCACGGCGACGATCCGCAGCGGCGGGACGAAGGAGCGGGCCGGCACGGGTCGGACCACCTTGGCGATCCGGCCGATGGGCCAGCGGGAGTCCAGGGCGAGGAAGCCGTTCTCGGGGTCGAAGAGCTCCTCCCATGCCAGTTCGTCGGCCCGTTCGGAGACGACGTGGAAGTAGATCGGGTTCGGCGGGGCCCCCGCCGGCAGGGCGACCGCACTGGCCATGCCCTGGCCGACGGACGAGTGCAGCGCGAGGAGGTCGCGCAGCACCGTGCCGCGCTGGACCAGCGTCCCCACGGGTACGGGGAGTTCGGTGAACTCGGAGGTGCCGGCGCCCGGGATCGAGCCCGGGGCCTCCACCAGCGTCAGGGTGGTGCCCTGTCCGAGCGGCGCGAAGCTCACCACCGTACGCATCGCCTCACGCCTCCCCGGTCCTGCGGTCGACGAACGCGCGCAGTTCCGCCAGGGCCAGTGCGGTGCCCCGGTCGTACGCCTGCTTCATCCCGGGCGTCTCGCCGGGGACCGCGGCCGTCTCCAGGACCTCGGCCGCCTTCGCCTCCAGGTACCGCTCGCTCGCGGCGACCCAGCCGGGCACCTCGGCGACGGATGCGTACCGGGCGGCGACCTCCTGACCCGCCACCGCACCCAACGCGCCCGGCACGAGTTCGAGACTGGTCTCCGAGCCGTCGACGTCGGCGCGCCCGCCGAGCCAGGACCGGTCCGGCGGCTCGGGGTCGGGCCACGCGTCGTGCAGGGAGCCCCGTACCCGGTCGGGCTGCAGGTACGCGAAGAGGGAAGGGGCGGTGGGGATCCGCCCGCCGCCGCCGGGGGCGGCGACGTAGGCGTGTGCTTCGGCCAGGGCTTCGCCGTCCGGGTCCGCCGACAGGTCGCTGTAGAAGGTCGGGCCGGCCCGCTCCAGGCCGATGCCGTCGGCGAGGATCCGGGTCGCCGTGTCGTACGGGTTGCCGGGTGGTGACCCGACGGAGAGGGCCGAGGCCCCGAGGGTGTCCGCCAGCAGCCGGACCGCGTCGCCGCCCACGTACGCGCAGCCGTGCGGGCCGTGGGGCGACCCGGGGTCCGCGCTCACGGCCAGCAGCGGGCGGTTGCCGTCGAAGGACGCGTCGGCGACGAGGTGCAGGGCCCGTACGGCCCGGGAGCCCAGGCCTGCGGCGATCCAGTCCCCCCACACCAGGGAGCTCTCGGCGCGCCGTGCCGCGGACCGCCCCGGCCGGCGGAACTGGGGCACTCCGCGCAGGGTGCGCTCCCGGGACGCCGGCAGGGCCTCCGACGGGTCGTGGAGCACGCGCTCGTGCACCGTTCCCCTGAACCGTGCGCGGAGTTCGTCGTGGGTCTCCCGGTCGGCGAACACGTGCACGTCCAGGGGGGCGAGGACCGCATGCTCCAGGCTCAGGATCAGGCCGCTCACGTACCTGCCCGCCCACGTGCTGCCCGGGGCGGCGTTGACGGCGATCGCCACGCTCCAGGCGGCGCCGGGGTCCGCGCCCTCCGGAAGCCGGTCGGGGACGCGCAGCAGGGGCCGCTCCGTCGCGGGGACGAGCTCCCGCTCCCAGGGGACGGCACCGAGGTACCCGTACGGGGGGACGAGGCGCAGCCACAGGGCGGCCTCGCCGCCGAGCTCCTCGTGCACGACCCGGCGGACGGTGGCCGACACCTGGTCGGGGACGCGTGCGCGGTCGGGCGGGTGCATGCCTTCGGAGAGGCCGTAGGCGGCGAGGGGCAGGGTGAGCTCGGCGTAGGTCTGCTGGACGCCGTCCGGGTAGCCGAACACGTCCGCCGTGACGGCGGGCTCGGGGCCGGAGAGGTCGAGCCGGACCTGTAGCACCGCGAGGTGCCACCTCTCGATGAGGATCATGGCCATGGTCGTTCCCGAGCCGGTCAGTCGGGGCGGGTGAGGTCGTGCAGGGCCCACCAGGTCACGGGGTTGCTGATGTCGCCGTGGCCGGAGATGGCGGGCAGGCCGTTGATGTCGACCCCGCCGTCGACGGCGATGACGCGGGCCCCGCCGGCCAGCGGGTAGCGGCCCTCGCCGGGGACCGCCGCCTTCTCCTCCACGGCGAGTCCGGTCAGGCCGGCCGGGCCGAAGCCGCCGAGGGCCCCGTACAGGTCGGTGTTGCCGACGCCGGCGAAGTCGGGCTCTCCGAGGTGGCTGCCGCGCATGGCGAGGTGGAAGAACCTGGTCAGCGGGGCGTCGTGGGAGGAGAAGGTGGTCATGAGCGGCCGGGTGACCTTGTCCAGCACGCCGTGGAAGCCGCCGGCCCGCTGGGTTCCGGCGACGTGGGGTGCGAAGCACCACCGGTTGACCGCGGGCTGGAGGAGCAGTACGCAGTGCGCCGGCCGCGGCGCGGCGGCGGTCGTCAGGGCGGACAGGACGACGCGGGCGCCGAAGGAGTGCCCGATCAGGTGCAGTCGGGCGGCGCTGTGCGTGAGGACGTGTTCGACGAGGGGGCCGAGGCCGTGGGCGCCGACCGTGCCGGCCCGGGCCTTCATCTTCCAGACCGTGGCCATGCGCAGGAGGTCGCGCGGGTCGAAGTCGAGGCCGGCCGCGCCCGGTTGGGCCTCGTGGGGGTGGTCGCCGATGGTGCCGAAGCCGATGGGTGCCGCGCCGGGGTCCCCGGCCGCGCCGTCCCCGGGGGTCCCGGGGGCTCCGTCGGGAGGGGACCCGGGGGCTCCGCCGGCGCCCGCGCCCCCGTCGCGGGCCAGAGCGTCGAGGGCGGCCCAGGCCTCGAGGAGGTCCTCGGGCTGCGGGGGCGGTGAGCCGTCGTCGGGGTCCGGGCCGGCGCGCAGTGCCTCGATCGCGATCTCGGCGATCCGCTCGGCCGTGGCCGCGTCCACGGCCCGGCGGCCGTCGACGGCCTCGGTGAACTCCTGGTCCCGGGCCGGTTCCAGCGACGAGGTGACCAGCTCCAGGAGCTCCTCGACCTCGGCCGCCTGCCGGCCGAACGGGTCCGGGTCGGCGGCGATCTGCGGCCCGGCCTCCCAGGGCATGACGAAGCTGGTGGAGGGCCAGACGGCACCCACCAGCAGCGGGCGGTACGGCGCCGGCTTCGGTATGCCGAAGGCGGCGCCCTGGGTGACGAACCCGGTCGCGAAGCCCCGGTAGCGGTCGAGGGCCTGGGCGAAGACGTTGTTCCAGCCGTGGGCGAAGCAGAAGACGTCGGTCACGTCCCCGGGGTCCTGCACCCGGGCCCTGACCTCCGCCGCCGCCTCCGGGCTGCGCAACCGCCCCTGGTCGTCGTAGCGCAGCAGGTAGAGGTCGGCCGAGCCGCCACCGTCCATGGGGATGTGTTCGAAGGGACCGGCCATGACGACCTCCCTGCACGTACGTGTGCACCGCGGAGCCGCGACCTTCCTCTTCCATGCTTCACCCCACTGACGGGTAGGGCAAACCAGGCCCGTGCCCGCGCGGTCAGGTGGCGGAGGCCGGCACCGGACGGGCGGTCAGGGTGGGGTGAGGGTCAGGGTGTAGCGGGCCGCGACGGTGGTGGTCGCGTCGAAGGCGCGGCAGTTGACGACGGCGTGGGCGATCGCGGTGGTGGCGCGGAGGAGGGTGAGCTCCGGGGGGCGGCCCGGGGAGAGGACGAGACGGGCGTCGGCCCAGGTCGTGGTCACGCTCACGGCCGTGCTCGTGCTGTGCGAGCCGGTCAGCAGGCGGGCGGTGCCACGGGCGGCGGTGGGCCGCAACCGCAAGGGGGCGACGCCTCCGCCTTCCGAAGCGGTGAGCGTGCCGTCGGGGTGCAGCGTCCAGGTGACGCGGGCGAGACGGTCCGCCTCGGTGCGGGTGCGCGCCGGGCCACCGATCAGCGGTACGGCGGCCGTGACCCGGGCCGTGCGGAAGGAGCGTGCCGTGCGGTCCGGTTGGGGGCCGGCGGGTCCGTTCGCGGTGGGCAGGGTCAGGGACGGCAGGCCCCTGGGCCGCTGTGGGGGGCTGGGCGGGGAGGGCGTCGGGCAGGGCGTCGGCGCGGCCGACGACGTCGTCGTCGGGGGCGAGGCGGGCCAGGGGGGCTGCGTACCGGCCCGGGCTTCGTGGTCGGTGGTGGGCAGGTGGCCCAGCAGGAGTGCGGCGGCCGGGAGCAGGGCCGCTGCCGTCCAGACGGGCCGGGCGATCCGTGTGCCGGTCGGCGTGCCGGGGTGGACGGGCCTGCGCCGGAGGCGGGAGGCCGTGGTCAGCAGGGGCCACAGGAGCAGCACGGCGAGTACCGGCCCCCACGGGAGGCCGGCGGCGAGCTGCCGGCGGGCCAGGACCAGCGCCGTCCACCAGGCGTCGGACCAGGTCGCCCCGAGCAGGTGGTAGGCGGGTACGGCGCCGACCAGAGCGAGGGCCAGGTCCGCGAGGAGCGCCGCGGGGAGTGCGGCGAGGAGGAGCAGGTCCGCCGTGGGGCGGCCGGTCCGTGCGGCGAACCACTGCCGCAGCCGGAGGGGTGGGTGGTGGAGCCGGGCGGTGCCGCGCGGGGCGGTGGCGGCGATGTGCTCCAGCGCCCGGCGCAGGTTCTCGGGCCCGCCGACGGTGGCGGCGTGGCGGTCGGCGGCGAGTTCCGCCGTCCACAGGGCGCAGACCGGGACCAGCAGGGCGTGCGGCACCGCGAGGACGACGACGAGGAGTTGCGCCGGCATCAGGCCGGCGGCGGGACCGGCGGTGAGGAACAGCGTCACCACGGGGAGCAGTGCGCACAGCGCGAAGACGTACGGCCACCGGCGCACCAGCGCCGGGAACGGGCTGCCGATGCCGGCCAGGTGCTGTTCGCCGGCTCGCCGGTGGCCGAGTTCGTGCAGGAGGACGGCCCCGGCCGCGCCCCGGTCGCGGCGCCACAGCACCAGGAGCGGCTCGAAGGCCGCGATCCGGGTGGAGCGCGGGCCGCCCGGGTACACGCGGGCGATCTGGTCCCGGCGCACGGGGTTGACCTGCAGTTCGGTGCGGGGCGCGTGGTCCGCCAGGAAGCGGGCGATCTCGTCCAGCACCTCGCGTCCCTCGGCCAGTACGGGGGCGGCGGGCGGGAGCAGGCCGTAGCGCCGTTCCACGGAGCGACGGCGTACGCCCGGCAGGAGCGCGCCGAGCACCCCGGCCAGGACGTGGACGACCGGCATCAGCTGTACGGCGGACAGGGCGACGAGCGTCAGGAAGCCGCCGGAGGTGGCGAGTCGGGAGGGGTACGCGCCGTGGCCCAGGAGGTCCGCGGCCCGGTCGGTCCACCAGCGGGCCAGGGCGGGGGCCCGGACGAGGTAGAGGGCGAAGAGCAGCCAGAGCCAGGGCGGTGGGCCCGCGTGGGACGGGTTCGCGGCGGGTGCGGGGCGGGGGGTCGGGCCGCCGGGGTGTGGAGGGCGGTCGCCGTTGCGGTTCCCGTGGCGCGTGGGGTTGCCGTTGCGGTGGGAGTCGGGGTTGCCGTCGGGGTTCATCCGGCGGGGGCGTCTTCGGCCCGGCCGGGACGGCGGCGGCGCAGTCGGTCCAACCGGCTGCGGAGGGCGGCGGCCCGACCGCTCCTGGACGGTGCGGTGGCCGGTGCGGCCGCCGGCTCGTGGGCGACGAGGCGGTCGAGGAAGGCGATGGCGTCGGACGGGTCGCGGTCCGCGGCGAGTTCGGCGACGAGTGCGCAGGCGAGCTGCTCCGCGGTGGGGTTCGGCACGCCGCGGGCGAGGAGCCGGTCCCGTAATCGGGCGGCAGCCTCCAGGGCTCCGGGCGGGGCGGCTGCTGCGCGGGGAGGGGCGGCCGGGGCGGGGGTGCCGGGGGCGGGGGCACCGGAGGCCGGGGCGGGCGGCTCCGGTGCGGACGGGCCCGGTGCGGCGGGGGCCGCACCCGCGCCGGGCGTACCGTCGCGGGACCGCTGTGCGCGCTGCTCGTGGAGGCCGGCGAGGAGGGCCGTCGCGGCGAGGATGCTGGTGAACTCCTGGCTGCGCAGCACCGCCCGCACTGCGTCGGCGCCGTACGCGAGGGCGTCGAGCAGGTCCGGGAGGAGCGTGGCGAGCCCGCCCCCGGCACCGCCGGGGGCGTGGCCTCCCGTCGCCAGGAGCTCGCGGCGCGGCGCGCCGCCGGCCGCGTACGTGCGGGTGATCAGGGCGGCGTAGTCGCGTTCGTCGGGGGCCAGCAGCAGGGCGATCCTGCGGCCCCAGCGGTCGAGGACCTCCTCGCCGCCCGTCGCGGGGTGGTGTGCCTCGGCGTCCATGTCCTGTCGTGCCCTTTCGTCCGTCGGGCCGCCGGCGGTCGCGTGGGGCCGTCGGCGTCCCGGGTGTGGTGAGGAGTGCCGGCGTCCGGCGGCCGTGCGGCCGCGTCCCCTCCGTGCGCCGTGGCCCGGGTGCGGGCCGCGGGGCCCGTACCGTGCGGGTCACTTGGGGGACGCGGTGAAGCGGAGACCGAACTCCTCGGAGTCCTGCACGGTGCTGCCCTTCACGGTGAGGGAGGCGCCGCGGGCGTCGAGGTCGCCCTCGATGGTCGTGCCGGTGTCGACCGCGTGCGGGAAGCCGCCCGGGAGGGTCCCGAGGTCCGGTCGGCAGGGGACCAGCGGGCCGGGCCAGTTGAGCAGGTTCAGCGTGGTTCCCTCGGCCGCGTGGGTGTCGGTGAGCCGTCCGGTCAGCCGGCCGCCCTCCCAGTCCAGGTCCCAGTAGACGAGCAGGACCCGGGGGTCGCGGGGGTTGCCGGCCAGGTCCTGCCCCGAGCCGGTGCCGACGCCGGCGGACCACAGGGACAGGGCGCCCGCCTGGGTGGGGGCACCGACCGTGAGGACGAGCGAGAAGGGGTTGTCCTCGCTCTGCCCGCCGCCTTCGCGCGGGCGGCTCAGGTCGAGCGTGGCGGGCACGGAGTACGTGCGCGTGCCCGCGAAGTGGCGTGAGCCGCCGGCTCCGCAGGAGTCGTACGCGTCGACGCTCACCTCCGCCGTGCCCTGGTAGCGGGTTCCCCACAAGGACTGCGCGCCGCTGGTGCCCTGCCCCGGCGGCTCGGAGGGGGCGTCGGTGTCGTCCTCGGAACTCTCGGTGGGCGTGGCGGGGGTGGTCGCGGGGGCCGCCGTGGGGGACGCCTCCGCGGTGGCGGACGGTGCGGCGGAAGCGGACGGTTCGGCAGAGGTCGCCGCGGTGACGGTCGGTCCTGCGTCCGGGTCGCGATCCGTCCCGGAGCAGGCGGCCAGGACGAGGACCGCGGCCAGCACCGGGCCGCCGCGGCCGAGGTGGCGCAGGCGCCGGGCGCGGGCTTCCGACGTGCGGGGCGGTGCGGCGGTGTGCCGCGCCGTGTTGCCGGACGTGCGGCGTGGTGTGCGGCGCGTGCTCGCGGGCATCCGCGACCCCCTCCCCGATCGGCGGTCCGCCGCCGTTCCGACCCGGACCGTCCCCCCTCGGAGGGCCCACGCTACGCCCGGCCGTGCGCCGGCGTACCCCGTGCGACGGGAAGTCTCCTGACGGACCGTCCGGGGTACGGGAGCCGGTCGCGGACCCCGCGCAGGGCCCGGGCCTGATCCCGGCCCTTCCCGTCCGTCCCGGAATCCGCGTGGCGTCCGTGTCCGCAGGGGTCCCCGTCCCACGTACCGCGGGACACGTCCCGCCCGTCCCGGCGGCCGTCCCGCCGCCCGTCCCACCGGCCCGCCGGGCGTACGTTCCTTCCCCGGCGGGGCGTGGGCCACGTACTGCTCCCGCTCCCCGACGCCGTCCCACGACTCGGCCCGTCGCCGCGAGAACCCGCAGGTCAACGACCTGGGACGGAGATCACTCCGGGAGGGACGGCCTGCCGTCCACCCGGGACGCCCGCCTGTTGCCCCGCCGATCCCGGCTGTGGAACAGTCCTGACCGCTGCGCACCGGGCCGGCCGAGCCGCCCGGTTCCGCGCCTCTCCTCCCCGCTCTCCGCGGCCCCCATCCCCCCGGGGGCCGCGGTCGTCGCGGTCGTCGTGGTCCGCGACCGGGGAGGGGAGGCGCCCGCGGCACCGGAACCGTCGAGCACCGACGGGCCGGGAACCGCGTCGGCGGCCGTCCGCGGCCGCCGGTCCGGCCACTGATCCCACACGACCCAGGAGCAGCACCTCCATGCGCAAGCTCGCCGCCCTCGGCACCACCGCCCTGCTCGTCGGCCTCGGTTTCACCACCGCGCCGGTGGCCTCCGCCGCCCAGCCCGGCGGGGTCTGCTCGAACCACAGCACCGAGCAGCCGATGCTCGAGTACGGCGACCGTGGCCCCGCCGTCATGGCCCTCCAGTGCGAACTGAACCGCACCATCCGGTGGTCCAACCTCGAGGTGGACGGGATCTTCGGCCAGAAGACCTACGACAAGGTGATCGAGTTCCAGGGCAAGGACTGCATGAACATCGACGTCGACGGCATCGTCGGCCCCATCACCTGGAACCTGCTGAACCGCTGGAGCAACGCCGCCCGCTACATCTGCTGAAGTCCGCCGGGCGTCGGCCACGACGGCACCCCGTACCACCGCCGCCCAGCCACCGGTGACGTCCCGTCACTTTGGCGTAAAATCGCCGTTCGATGTCCCGCATCCCGACGACGAGCAGGAGCACCGACCGTTGAACCAGGAGCGTCACGAGCAGGCACGGTCGTTCCTGCACCCCGGCGAGCGCCTCGTCGCCGTCTCCTCGTACGAGCCGGCACCGGGCGCCCCGACACCGCCGGAGGCCCTGGTCGGTCCCCCGCCCCCGTCGGCGCTCGGACGGCAGATCGAGCGCAGCCTGCCGGGGCCCGTGGCCGCCGTCTTGCGCTCCCGCGTCCTGGACCCGAGGCGTTCGGCGCCGGCCGCGGCGGCGAACGCGTTCGACCGGGCCCCGGACGTACTCGACGAGCTGGGGACGCGGATGATGCACGGCGCGGCCCTCGGTGGTGGCTGGCACGGCACCGCCGGGCAGTTCCTCGTCGCCCGGTCCAGGGCCCGCGGCGCGCGGTCGGGCCTGCTCGCGGTCACCGACCGCCGCTGCTTCGCGCTGAGCGACCTGACCCCGCTGTGGCGCAGTACGCCGCGCTGGGAGCCGGCCTGGGAGGTGCCGCGGTCCGTTCTGACGGGCCTGCACCGCGACGCCAAGGGCCTCGTGCAGCGGTCGCGGATGCGCGTCGAGTTCGCGGACGGTTCCTGGGTGGCCGTCCTGGCTTCCCATCCCGGGGAGGCCGACGCCTTCGTCGCCGCGGTGGGCCGCGGCTGACGCGGCCGGCGCTCGGCCGACCGACGGGCGGCTCGGCGCCGGGCGCCCCGCCGGACAGCACCCGCCGGACAGCACCCGCCGGACAGCGTGCGCCGCACGGCGCGGGCCATCCGGGCGGGGTGCCCGGCCGCTGCGGCATGGCGGCCGGAGGCGCCCGCGCCCAGCGGGGGAAGCTGGTGCCGTCCCCTCTGGCAGGAGTAGCGCGTGAGCGATCGCAGCCTTCGAGCCGCCCCGTCCCCCGCGACCCCCACCGCCACCGCCACCGCGGGGGACGGCGTTCCCGCTCCCGGCGTGATCGGCATCGGACTGGCCGCGGTGCTGACCTTCGCCCTCGCCCAGGGCTCGTGGCAGTGGTTCGCCACGTACATCGGCCTGACGCTCCTCGCGGTGATGCTCGCCTTCCAGCGCCGGGCCCGGTGGACCCCGGCCATCCGCTCGGCGTACGTGCGCGGCCTGGTCGCGTACGCCCTGGTCGTCGGCCTGTGCGTGGCGATCGCGCTCGCGCCCCTGTTGCAGCGCCAGGCCTGGCTGTTCCCGATGCCCGGGACCCGCGCCGACTGCGCGTTCCTGGGCCGGTACCAGGTGCTCCAGACCGAGGCGGCCCTGGGAGGGCTGGCCGGCAAGGACGACGCGGCCCTGGCGGCGGCGCAGCGGGCCCAGGGCGGCGCGGCCGTCGAGCAGTGCCTGGCCGCCACGACGACCCTGTGGCTGCCCGTTTACGGCCTGGCGGCGGCCGTACTGGTCGGAGCGGGCGCCTGGTTCAACGACCGGGCGCGGAGCCGGAGCCGGCCCGCCCCGTAGGCACGTGCCATGCTCGGCCCATGCAGTTCGCCTTCGACGCCGAGCTCTGGATCTGGGACGCCCGGCGGGACGACAGCTGGACCTTCGTCAGCCTCCCGACCGACGTCTCCGAGGAGATCCACGACATGGGCGGGGTACCCCGGCGCGGCTTCGGCTCCCGAAGGGTACGCGTGACGATCGGCGGCAGCACCTGGCTGACCTCGGTCTTCCCGGACAGCGCCCGCGGTTGCTACGTCCTGCCGGTCAAGCGCGCCGTACGCACGGCCGAGTCGATCGAAGCGGGCGACACCGCGGCGGTCACCGTCGAGCTCGTCGACCCGTAGCCGCGGCGCGGCGAGTTGGTGGCCGGGGAGTGCCTGGAGGTGCTGCGCACCGGGCGCGGATCCCTGCCGCCGGACCCGGGGCGCTCGCTGCAGGTCGTCCGTTACAAGGCTGCCAGGCGCGGGCCGACCGACTGCTGTCCGTCGAGGGTCTCCACCGCGCTGTCGTTCGCCGCGATGCCCGCCTGCTACCTGGTGCCGCACGTGGCGAAACTGCTCAGCGCCACCCACTCGCTGCAGTATCCCTCCCGGCGCATGGCCGAGACGGGGCGGTTCACCGTCTACCTGATGCAGCCGGGGGCGTTCGAAGCGGGCAGCCGGTTCATCCCAGCGGCGCAGAAGGTCCGGCTGCTGCACGCCGCGATCCGGTACCACCTCGGGCGCGAGGACCGCTGGGACGTGGCGGCGCCGGGCACGCCGATCTGCCAGGAGGACATGATCGGCGGTCAGACGATGTTCTCCCTCCAGGTGCTGGACGCCCTGCACCGCCTGGGCGTCCACCTGTCGAACGAGGGGGCCGACGCCCACTTCTACGCCTGGCGGGTGGTGGGGGCCATGCTCGGCATCGACCTCGCTCACATGCCCGCCGACCTCGACGAGGCCCGTGACTTCTCCGACCCGTACATGGCCCGCCACATGGGCCCCTCCCCCGAGGGCGTGCACCTGACGCGGCAGCTCGTCGACCTGTACGAGGACGTGGTCCCTCGGTCCTCGAGCTGAGCGCGCTGACGCGCGGGCGCGTCATGCAGTACGCCATCCCGGAGGAGCTCAAGGGCGACTGCGGCGTCAGGTCGGCACGGTCCCGGCGGGAGCGCTGGACACCCCCCGCCCTCACCCCGGAACGCCATCCGACCGGCTGAGCGCCGCCGCGGCCGGCGACCCGGTGGGCGTGTCCTCCGGGCACGTGGTCACTCCTCGTCGACGGGGGGCGGGGAGGCGCCGGGGGGCGGGGACGCTCCGGGGGGAGAGGACGCCCCCGGGGGCTGGGGCCGCGGGGTCCATTCGGCGCCGGTGCGCAGGCGGAACGCGGTGACCGCGGCCTCGACGGTGGGGAAGAAGTGGTCCGGGTTGATGGTGCGGGTGAGTTCGTAGCGTTCGATCTTCCGGCGTACCGGGTCCTTGAGCTCGGCGAAGACCAGGTGGACGCCCTCGGCGTTGAGTTCCTCGTCGAGGTCGGCCAGGACGTCGGCGGCGGTGGTGTCCACATCGGTCATGGGCTCGGCGGCGATCACGATCCACGCGGGCCGCGGGTCCGCGCCGGCCAGCCGCCGGACCTGGTCGCGGAACGTCTTGGCGTTGGCGAAGAAGAGCGGGGCGTCGAAGCGGTAGATGACCAGGCCCGGCAGCTGCCCGGACCACGGGTAGGACCGGATGTCGTGGTAGCCCTCCAGGCCCTGCACCCGCCCCAGCACGGTGTTGTACGGCCACCAGGCGCGCCGGAAGACGTTGAGCACGGACAGGGCGACGGCGATCGCGATGCCCTCCAGCACGCCGAGCAGGGCCACCCCGGCGAAGGCCGCGAAGCACAGCAGGAACTCCGTCCGGCGCTGGTGCCACAGCCGCGCCGCCCCGGGGACGTCGGCCAGGGACAGCGAGGCGGTGATGACCACGGCGGCGAGCGCGGGCTGCGGGAGGTTGCGGAACAGTCCCGGCGCCAGCACGAGCATGAGGACGATGAGCCCCGCGCCGACGACCCCGGTGAGCTGGCTGCGGGCCCCGGCCCGCTCCGCCACCGCGGTCCGGGACCCGCTCGTGCTGACCGGGAAGCCCTGGAAGAGGGCGGCCGCCAGGTTGGCCACGCCCACGCCCGCCATCTCCTGGTTGCCGCGGACCTCCTGACCGGTACGGGCGGCGAAGGCCGAGGCGTTGGAGATCGTGTCGGCCAGGGAGACCAGGGCGATGCCGAGCGCGCCGGCGAACAGCGGCGCGAGGTCGGCGAGCCGCACGTCGGGGAGCGTGAACGGCGGGAAGCCCTCGGGCAGTACCCCGACCAGGCCGACGCTGTGCTCGCCCAGGTCGAAGGCGCTCGCGGCGGCGATCGCCAGGACCACCATGACGAGCACCGCGGGCACCTTCGGCAGGAAGCGCTGGAGGAGCAGGATCAGGGCGATCCCGCCGATCCCGACCGCGGCGGCGGCCGGCACCACCGCACCGTCGGCGATCTTCTCCACCACGCCGACGCACTCGCCGATGAGGCTGTCCGCCTCGACCTTGAAGCCGAGGAGCTTGGGCAGTTGGCCGATCAGGATGGTCAGGGCCAGGCCGTTCATGTAGCCGATCATCGTCGGTTTGGACACCAGGTCGGCGATGAAGCCGAGCTTCGCCACCGAGGCCAGGATCATGATGCCCGCGACCATGACCGCGAGCATCGAGGCCAGCGCGACGGCCCGGTCCGGGTCCCCGCCGGACGCCACCAGGGGCAGCACGGTGGCGGCGATCATGGGCCCGAGCGAGGAGTCGGGGCCCAGCACCAGGATCCGGGAGGGTCCGCA
Source organism: Streptomyces sp. NPDC093225 (assembly GCF_044753805.1). NCBI lineage: Bacteria > Bacillati > Actinomycetota > Actinomycetes > Kitasatosporales > Streptomycetaceae > Streptomyces > Streptomyces sp. NPDC093225. The sequence goes on along the minus strand of NZ_JBIVNX010000008.1, from coordinate 192,924 downwards.
CACGGCGTAGCCGAGCAGGCAGAGGATCGTCGTGTACAGGCCGGTGATGGACGGCAGGCCGGCCAGTTCGGCGTACGCCATGCCCTGCGGCACCAGGAGGGTGGTCAGCACGGCCCCGGCGACGAGGTCCTTCAGGAGCCATTCGCGCCGGTACGTCGAGACGGCGCGGACCCCGGGCACCGCCCGAAGCCGCGAGCGGAACCCGCGGCCACCGCCCCGGCCCGTCATCGACCGCCCTTCCACCACGTCCTGCCGACGGAGGTCGGGGCGGTCGCGGGTCGTTGCTCACCGGTGCCGAGGGGGCTGACCGGGAGGACCGTCCCGGGGGGAGCCCCCTGGGGTACGTGGGGTCGGGCCGTGGTGCGGTGGGTGGCGCGGAGTTCCGAGCGGGACCGGCGTTCGACGAGGATCGGTATGTAGGCCCTGACCTTGGCATGGTGGAACGAGGCGTACGCGGCCCGGACGGTCCCCTCGACGGTGGCCGCGTCGGCCAGGGGGTAGGCGGCCCGCAGCCGTACCACGATGTCCCGCACGGAGGCGAGTTCGTCCTGCGGGCCGGACGGCGTGGGTGGCGGGCCGTCGGGGTCCGCCGGAGCGGCGCCCCCTGCCTGCTCGTGCCGGACGTCCGGGACGAGGCCCGGAAGGTCGTCGGCGACGGAACCCGGGCGGTCGTCCGTGAAGACGTCCGGGCCGCGGTCGGCCCCGGCGTGGTCCCCCGCCCGCTCCGGGCCCGCCGCCCCGCCCGGCTCCGCGGGCCCGGCCGGCCCGCGGCCGCCGGGCAGCACCGGCGTGAGGAAGGACCAGAACGCGCCGCGGCGGCGCAGCCCCCGATGCCGGCGCCCCAGCCCGGCGGAGGCCTCGCCCGTGCTGCCTGCGGCGCGGGGAGTCGACGGTTCCATGTCCCACGACCTCCCGACCGCAGAGCCGCGCCCTCGCCCTCGCCCGCGCGGGACGATGTGCCTCGCGCCCATTCTCCCGTCGTCCGGGCATGATCGCCCTCCGTGGCGGGGGGCGGATTTCACCCGTCCGCAGGACTCAGGGGCGCAGGACGGCGCAGGTCGTCGTACCGTGCGCGTACAGCTTGCCGTCACGGGTGCCGACGATGCGGGCCTCGGCGGTGGCGGTGGTGCGCCCGACGTGCAGGGCGGTGCCCTCGCAGCGCAGCGTGGGGGTGTCGGACAGCACCGGACGGATCATGTGCACGCCGAGTTGCACGGTGGTGTACGCGGTGCCCGCCGGCAGCCGGGTCATCACCGCCGAGCCGAGCGCCGAGTCCAGGAGCGTGGCGAGGAAGCCGCCGTGCACGGTGCCCATGGGGTTGAGCAGGTGGTCGCCGGGGTCCCCCTCGAAGGCGGCGAAGCCCTCGCCGACCTCGGCGAGCCGGAAGCCGAGGGTGCTCATGATCGAGGAGGCGGGCAGCATGCCCTTCTGTGCGGCCCGGAGGATCTCGAGGCCGGTCATGCCGAGGAGTTCCGGGGTCGGTTCGGGGCGCGGCTGCCAGGTGTGCGTACGGGTGCGGTCCGGCGCGGCGGTGATCGTCTCGTGCGTGCTCATGGCTCGACCGTAGGAGGCCGGGAGACCGGACGGGAGTGTCGGATCCGGCAGCTTGCGGATGGATTCCGACACCACGGCGGATCGGACCCCTCACCCTCGACGGGTGATGCCGGACCGGGCCACCCGGCGAATGCTGGACGGGAGCCGGTCCATGCCCCGGACGCACCTCACGCCCGCCCGGACGACCGGCCCGCCGGTACATCGGTGCCATGGCGCTGGCCGGCCTCGTCGCCGCCGCGATGCCGCCCCGCACCGCGGGCCCGGGGACGCGGGGCGCGCCGGAGCGGGCCGCCCCGAGGAGTCCCTGAGCGGACCCGGCGCGAACGAGACCGCGGCTCAACAGTGAGGATGTCCGCATTTGTCCGCATTTGTCCGCGTTTGGAATCCGTGCGACTGCGCAGAAGAACTACACGAACCGCATGCGTGAGACGAGGGGCACTCCATGAGCATCATCGGCTGGATCATTCTGGGGCTGCTCGCCGGAATCATCGCGAAGCTCCTGATGTCGGGCCGCGACCCCGGCGGCATCATTCTCACGACACTGATCGGCATTGCCGGCGCCCTCCTGGGCGGCTGGCTCGGGAAGGTCATCTTCGACATCGACTCGATCGACGGCTTCTTCGAGCTCTCGACGTGGATCGCGGCCATCGTGGGCTCCCTCGTCCTCCTGGCGGTCTACCGCCTCGTGGCGGGCCGGAGACGTTCGTGAGGGTCGGCCCGGGACGGCGCCGACGCAGGAGGTGGCGCCGGCGGCGGGTGCTCGCCCGCTGGGCGGCCCTCGTCCTCACCCGCCGCTTCGCCTTGAGGGCGTTGGCGTGGGGCGCCCGGCTCACCGTCCGCAGCGCCCTGCACTTCTTCCGCCTCTCCGCGCGCGCCTCCCTCCGCCGCCGACTGCGACTGGGGTGAGGCCCGCGGAGGGCGCAGCCACCCCGCCCGACACCCACGGCAGGGAAGGAAGTTCGGATGAGCACCACCGAGAAGATGAAGGCCAAGGCCGAGCAACTGCTCGGAAAGGCCGTCCAGAAGACGGCGCACGCCATGGGCAACAAGACGAACGAGGCCAAGGGCGCGGCCCTGCAGGCCCGCGGAAAGGCCCGCGAGATGAAGGAAAAGGGAAAGGACCACCTCGGGCACTGACCGCTCCCGGTCGACGTGGCGGGGCGGGGCGGGTCCGAGCGAGGAAAGGAGCCCGAGCGATGGACGGAACGCAGCACGGCGCGGTGGGCGGCGCGGAGCGCGCACGCCAGGAGCCGCGGGCCGGTCGCGGGGAGCGGGTCGACGATCACCCGGGCCCGGACCCGGTGCACCCCGAGGCGAGCAGGCCGGTCGCGGGCAAGACTCCCGAGGAACTCAGGAAGCGGGAGGAGCGGCGGATGACACGGGGCCGGGCGGCAGCACGGCGGACGCCCGGGCGGTGACCCGCAGCGGCGGCGAGCCGTGGGCAGTGAGCGCCGGCGAGCGGTGGGCTGCCCGCCGGCGAGCGGTGAGCACCGGCGGGCAGCAGGACGGCGCCCGCCCGGGAGGCGGGCGCCGTGACGGACGAACCGGCCCGCGGCCGGGTCACCGGGGGCGGGTCAGGCGCGGGTGATGTTCTCCGCCTGCGGGCCCTTCTGCCCCTGGGTGACGTCGAACGTGACGGCCTCACCCTCCCGCAGCTCCCGGTAGCCGTGTCCGGCGATGTTGGAGTAGTGGGCGAAGACGTCCGGTCCGCCTCCGTCCTGGGCGATGAATCCGAAGCCCTTCTCGGAGTTGAACCACTTCACCGTGCCACGCGCCATGATCATCCTTCTTGACATGCCATGCGGCGGTCCGCGGACCGCCCCGGCCCCCGGTTGGAAGCCTGGCCTCGTCTTACCCACCCGTCCCTCCGTCTACACCGACCACTCTCGCTGTCCGTGGGCATCCGGCTACTCAGAAGGGAGCGAGTACCCGCACTCTCCCCCACTGCGGGCTTGACACGGAGACACGGCGGGGGCGGCAGGACGGCGGGGATCCGACGCGGTACTGACCCGTCGGGCCGTCGGGACGCCGCCGCGCGGGCCGGTGGTACGGTCGCCCATGGCGGCGCGTACGTGCCGGCCCCGGACGAGACGTGCGCCGTACCCGGCCCGCCAAGACGACGCACCCGAGGAGACGCCACATGGGTGCCCGCACCTCCCTGGTCGACTTCGCCGGTGCGACTCCCCCGCCCCGCCCCCTGGGCGTCCGGTGGATCCACGGCTCGCCGTCGGCCAAGCACAACACCGACCCGGACATCCAGGTCCACGCCTACGACGAACACACGTACGTCCTGCGCCAGAACATGGCGATCGACTACGAAGCGCCCTTCCTCTTCCTGCTGTTCGGCAACGACCGGGCCGTGCTGATCGACACCGGCGCCACCGCGTCCGCCGAGTACTTCCCGCTTCGCCACGTCGTCGACGGGCTCGTCGCGTCGTGGCTGGACCGGCATCCCAGGCCCGGGTACCACCTGCTGGTGCTCCACACCCATCCGCACGGGGACCACGTCGCGGGCGACGGCCAGTTCGCGGACCGTCCCGACACCACGGTGGTCGGCGCGGAACCGGCCACCGCCTGGCCGTACTTCGGTTTCGACGACGATCCGGACGGCGTGGCACGGGTGGACCTGGGAGGGCGCGTGCTGGAGTGCCTGGCCACCCCGGGCCACCACGAGGCCGCGGTCACGTACTACGACCCGTGGACCGGGTTCCTCCTCACCGGCGACACGGTCTACCCCGGCCGCCTCTACGTCCAGGACTGGAAGGCGTTCACCCGGACCATCGACCGTCTGATCGACTTCTGCGGCGAGCGGACGGTCACCCACGTGCTGGGGTGCCACATCGAGATGACGCGGGAGCCCGGCGTGGACTACCCGATCCGCACCGTCCACCAGCCCGACGAGCCGCCGCTGGAGCTGACCACGGGCCACCTGGACGAGATCCGCGCGGCGCTCGAGGAGATCGGCGATCGGCCCGTCCGCCGCGCCCTTCCCCTGTTCGTGCTCTGCCCCGGCGCATGACCGCGCGCGAGGCGACGACTTCGGCCACGGCATCGGCACGGGCATCGGTGCCGATGGTGTCCGGTCCGTGCCGTTGCCGTTCGGTGCCCGGGCGGGGATGATCGCTGCGGTATCGGCTGTCAAACGGGGGTGCCATGCCGCGGATCGAGTTGTCGTGCGGACCGATCGACTACCAGGACACCGGCGGTGCGGGGCCGGTGCTCGTGTTCGGGCACGGCGTGCCGATGAACGAGACGCAGTGGCGCAAGGTGGTCCCCCTGCTGGACGGGTACCGCTGTGTCCTGCCCACGCTGCCCCTGGGTGGTCATCGGCAGCCCATGCACCCCGACGCCGACCTGTCCCAGCGCGGTGCCGCCCGCATCCTGGGCGAGTTCGTCGAGCGCCTCGGGCTGGACCAGGTGACGCTCGTGCTCAACGACTGGGGCGGAGGCCAGTTCCTGCTGCTGGAGCCGGAGGGCCGGCGCATCGCCCGCATGGCGCTGGTCGCCTGTGAGGCCTTCGACAACTTCCCTCCCGGGCCGGCCAAGGCGCTGGCCCAGGTGAGCAGGGTCCCCGGGGGCGTCCGACTGCTGACGCGGCTCATGCGCGTTCCCGCGTTCCGGCACCACCCCAAGGGCTACGGCGGGATGAGCCTGCGCGGCGTGCCCGACGAGATCGTGGACGACTGGTTCGGCCCCGCGACCCGCAGCCGTGGCGTTCGCCGGGACTTCGCGAAGTTCGCGACCGGCGCACCCGACCGCGGCACCCTGCTGGCCTGGAGCGAGCAGCTGCGCCGGGTCGACCTGCCGGTCCTGGTCGTCTGGGCCGACCGGGACCCTCTGATGCCGCGCGAGCACGGGCCGCGGCTGGCCGAACTGTATCCGCAGGGCCGGCTGGTGGAGATCGCGGATTCCGCCACGCTGATCCCCGAGGACCAGCCCGAGCGCCTCGCCGAGGTGCTCACCGAGTTCCTGGTCCGGACCGGGGCGAAGCCGGTCGACCCGGCCGGCTGAGCGCCGCCGGCCGCTCGGGGTCCCCGGCGGGGCCTCACCCGGCGCGCCGCCAGGGGAAGGGCTCGTTGTCGGGCTCGACCCAGCCGGTCCGGGCGGCGGGGCCGGCCAGCGTCGTGGAGTGGTAGAAGCGGGACAGCAGCTTCTTGTCGAGCAGCGCCGGGTTGCGCTCGGCGAACGAGTCGAAGTCGGCGGTGTCCTCCTGGTCAACGTGGTGGCCGACCAGTTCGACCCAGGCCCGGCTGACGGTGGCGTGGTACTTCTGCGGGGCGCCCGCGTAGCGGGCGGTGGCCCGGATGCCGTCGCTGACCAGCCGCACGGCCGGTCCCGTTCCGCAGCGCCGTACGGCCAGCCAGGTCAGGTGGACGTGCTGACGGTGGCCGAAGTGCTCGGCGGTCGCCATCACCTCGGCCATCAGGTCGCCGAACAGCGGCGCGGCGTCGTCCTGCGTGGTGCGGGGGTCCGGGGTCACGACTCCTCCTTGATGAGTGCGTCCACCACGGCGTGGAAGCCCGCGACCGCGTCGGCGGGCAGCGCGGTGAGGGCGCGCGCTTCCACGCCCGCCAGCGTCTCCTCGATCAGGGTCGCCGCCGCCCGTCCGGTGTCGGTGAGCTCGACGAGGACCGAGCGGCGGTCGCCGGCCAGGGTGCCGCGGGTGATGTGTCCGCGCCGCTCCAGGCGGTCCAGCACGCTGGTGAGCGTGGTGGGTCGGCTGCCGACGGCGGCGCCGAGCTGGGACACGGTGCGGGACTCTCCGTCGGCCAGGTTGGCCAGCGCGTTGATCTCCGAGGCGGTCAGGCCGAGATCGACGAGCGCGGTGGTGATCAGGTGCAGCGTGGCGTGGGTCGCGCGCTGGAGGGCCAGCAGCACGGACCGGTCGGATTCGACGCTTTCGTACTTCATGATTTCGGATAATACGACATCGTAATAACGGTGGGCAAGAGTCGACCCCGGCCGAGGGTGCCGGCGCGGGCGCAGCGGCACGGGCAGAGACAGGCATGGGCGCGGGCGCGGCGGCGGGAGCTCGCGCGCGTACGGCCGAGTGGGGCCGGCCGCGACAGCGCCGGCCCCACTCCGCCCGCCCCCTCGGCGGCCCCGCTCCCGTCAGGAGGGAGCGCGGCGCCGAGCGGGGATCAGCAGGTGATCGTGACCTCGTGGACGACCGGACGGGCCGACCAGGGGAAGGAGGCCACCCCGAAGGTGCCGCGGACGGTCGAGCCGCAGGCCGCGGTGGTCACCACGCCGTGCACCTCGAGCGGCGTCGCGATGAAGCGGACCGGCCGGTCCTGTGTCACGGGCGCGATCCCGCTGCCGACGACCTCGGCGGAAAGCGTCGTGAAGAGCTCCTTCGGCGCGGGCGCCGGGCTGCCCGGGGAAGGCGGGCCGGCCAGGCCGACCTTGCCGTAGAACTCGACGACACCGTCGGTGACGTCGGCGCAGAGCCGGGTGGACAGGCCCGCCTGCAGCCCCGAGTAGCCGCAGGAGGTCACGGTCTGGGCGGTGGCGGTGGCCTCGGTCGCCTCGGCAGGGGCGCCCGCGAGCGCGGTCAGGCCTGCGACGCCGACCGCGAGAAGGGCCATGCGGTTCATCGGGGTACTCCTTGTCATCGTGCACGCCCCGGGTCTGGGGCGTCTTATGTCATGTGATATTTCACATGACATAAGAACCTCAGATGATCAACACGTGAACGCCCCCCACCACCACCGTGGACGGCTCCTGACGAACCGCCGACTCCGGCCACATTCAGGCGAGTTCCGGTCAGGGACCGGCCGCGCGACGGCCTGACGACGGCCGCCGCACACCCCCTCGAACGACGCGCGGGCGGCGGTCCACACGCGGACGGACCGCGGCGGGACCGCCGCCCGCTCGGGCGACGCCGGGGTGGAGCCGCTAGCGCAGCTTGACCCACTTGTCGGTGGTGACGGTCACGTAGGAGCCGAGGTCGGGGTCGGTGGCCGCGGCATCGCCGAAGACCTTGAGGCGCTCGGACTTGACGAACGGCGTGTCCGTCTCGGGCGTGTGCACCTGAACCGGAGCCCGCCAGGCCACGGCCTGCCCCGGCACGCAGTCCACCTCGGTACGGAACCCGCCCTGCACGAACTTCGGCTGCTCCTGGCTGGCGGAACCGAAGACCGCGACCTTCACCGGCTTGGTGCAGGTGACCGTGCCGGTCAGCGTCGCCCTGCCCGCCTTGGAGAGCTTGCCGTTGGCGTCGACCGTGACGCCGAGGGCCACCGGCTTCGGCGGGGTGACGTCGTTCGCCATCAGGTAGCCCCTGAGCAAGCCACGGTCGTCGCAGTCCTGCGCGTAGGACAGGTCGATCTTCTTGACGGCCGTGCCCTCGCCGAAGACCAGTTCCTTGATGGTGAAGGCGCCGGTCAGGGTGGCACAGCCGCCGAACGAGCCGTTGACGAAGATGCCGGGCTGGTCGAGGGCGGTGTCCGGGGACTGCGGGGCCTTCACCGCGTTCGCGTACGTCCCGGGCGCGAGGGACTGTCCGGCGGGCGCGGCGAGGTCCACGGTCCACGAGTCGTCCGGCCGGGTGACGGTGACCCGGAGCGTGCGGTGGTCGGCGGAGGCGGTGACCTCGATGGTGTCGCCCTGACCCGGCCCGTACCAGCGGGCCTGGTCGTCGTAGCCGTCTCCCTGGTCCCCGGACCAGTTGAACTCGCCCTGCGGCATCTCGGCGGCGTGGACGGTGCCGGCTGCGGCCAGCGGCAGCGCGAGCGCGGCGGCGGCGAGGACCGCGGCGGTGCGGACCGCGGCGGTGCGTGCGGGCATGCGGAAATGCACTGTGTGTACCCCCCGTACAGAACAGAAGTGAAGATCGAAAGCGATCGGAGCGAGTCTGCCAACCGGGGTGCGAAAAGGGCAACGGGTATGCAGGACCGGGCCGTTGGGCGGCCCGCGCAGGGCCCCCACCTCTGGTGGGGGCCCTGCACGCCGCCTGATCGGTGCGGTGGCGGGCCGCGGGGGCGGGGTCAGTGCACGACGCTGAAGCTCCGCCACGGCAGGGTGCCGGGGGCCGTGACGTCCGACAGGGTGGTGCCCACGTAGGTCCCGTCGGCACCGCTGAACGTCTGGCAGTTCGGTGTCCGGTACAGGATGACGTCGACCAGGGTGTTGTTGTGCACGTGCGCGGCGCCGCGCGGGAGCAGGATCGGCGTGCACCCGTTGACGCTGGTGTTGGAGTACGTCAGCTCGGCCGGGGAGTTCGCGGCGCGGAAGGTGAGTTCGCCCACCGTGGTCCGGTCGGCCGAACAGGCGGTGGCGGTGAGGAGCAGCAGCAGCGCCGCCCCGGAGATGACCCCGAAACGCCTGTGGTGGGACATGGCTCGGTCCTCGTCTGTGTGGTCGGTGCGGTCTGCGCGGAGGCTTCGTTCCTTGGGAGCAGCCTGACGTGCCGACGCGGACGCGGCACGCGGTGTGCGCCCGGGTGGATGACCGCGGGGCCCGAGGGGCGCGGCGCGGGGGCCGACCGGGTGACCGGGACCGGTCGGTCCCGGGACACGGGCGCGGGTGGCGGGAACGGCCCGCCGCGCTGCTTACCGTGGCCCGATGAACGTACGTGCGGGGCTGCTGACGCAGGGGTTCGGGGTCCGGTGCGCCCGGCCGGGCGAGGGCCGGGCGATCGCCGCGCTGCTGGCCCGGGCCTTCGCGGACGATCCCGTCATGAGCTGGATGCTCCCCGATCCGTCGGGCCGGGAACGCCGGGCCGCCCTCTACTTCCGGCTGGCCCAGCGCCGGCAGCGGCCGCGGTCCGGTGCCGTCCGGGTCGCCGCGACGAGGGACGGGCGGCTGCTGTCCGCCGCGCTGTGGTCGGGGCCCGGGCAGTGGCAGACGTCCCCGCTCCAGGACCTGAGGGCCGTGCCCCGGTACGTGCGGGTGTTCGGGCCGGGCGGGCTGCGGCGGGCCGCCGAGGTCCAGAACACCCTCCACGAGGCCCACCCGCACCTGCCGCACTGGTACCTGCCGACGGTCGGGACGGACCCCGAGGTCCAGGGCACGGGAGCGGGTTCGGCCCTGCTGCGCGAACAACTGGCGCTCTGCGACCTGCTCGGGGAGTCCGCCTACCTGGAGTCCAGCAGGCCCTCGAACGTGCCGTTCTACGAGCGCCTCGGATTCCGCGTCACCGGCGAGATCCCGCTCCCCGACGGCGGCCCGACCCTCTGGCCCATGTGGCGCGACCCCGCGAGCACCCCGGTCCGGGCGGCCCCTCGGACGGACCGTCCGGCGAACCGTCCGGCCGACCGGGATGCCGGCTGAGCGTCGCCCCGACGCACGAGGTCGGCGGCCGGGCCGGGCGCGGCCACGGCGCGCCCGGCAGCCTCAGGTCCGGTCGCGTCCCGGGATGTGCTGCAGACCGCCGTTGCTGTACAGGAGCTGGCCGTTGATCCAGCCGCCTTCGGGAGAGCACAGGAAGCCCACGAGGTCGGCGCACTCGGCAGGCGTGCCCAGCCTGCCCAGCGGGGTGGCGTTCACCAGCGTCTCCCTGGTCCGGTCGGACATCCAGCCGGTGTCGATCGGCCCGGGGTTGACCACGTTCGCCGTGACGCCGAGCCCGGCGAGTTCCTGTGCGGCCGCCAGGGTGATGCGGTCGAGGGCGCCCTTGCTCGCTCCGTAGGGCAGGTTCCCCACCGTGTGGTCGCTGGTGAGGGCGACGATCCGGCCGCTCCCGTACGGGCCGGTGAAGCGCTCGGCGTAGGCGCGGATGAGGAGCCAGCCGGCGCGCGCGTTGACGGCGAAGTGCCGGTCGAAGCTCTCGATGCCCGTGTCCAGCAGGCCGGAGGCCACCGACTCGGCATGCGCCAGGACCAGGGCCGTCACGGGCCGGCCGAAGGCGGCTTCGGCACTGTCGACCACGTCGGCGGCCGCCGGGGCGCGGGAGAGGTCGGCTTCCAGGAAGTGGGCGCGGGCACCGGCCGCCACGACCCGGGCCGCCAGCCGTTCCGGGGCTCCCGCATCGGCTCCCCAGGGCCTCCGGGCGTCGTACGGCGTCCAGTACGTGAAGGCGACGTCCCACCCGGTTTCCGCCAGGCGGGTGACGATGGCCGCACCCAGGCCCCGTCGCCTGCCGGCGCCCGTCACCAGCGCCACGGGCCGCGGCCCGCCTCCTGCCGGGGCAGCGTTCATCGCTCGCCGTCCCGGGCGGCACCGGACCCCGTCGGCCCTGCGGGGCCGCTCGGCCGCCGGAGGCGGCGGGGGACCGGAGTCCCCCGTCCCGCGAGCAGCCGTGCCAGATCCGGTCGCGAGCGGTGCACCGCGAGGAAGTTCGGGCCGAAGAACCTCTCGTCGAACAAGGTGTACGGACGGAAGTCGACCCGCTGCGGGAGGATCCTCCCCAGGCGGTAGCCCAACGGGCCCAGCAGGTCGTACAGGCGGTACAGGAGCGACCCCGAGAGGATCGCGGAGTACCCGTACTCGAACTGGACCGCGGCGACCCTGCCCGCGCCCAGGGCCTGCCGGAAGCCCGCCAGGACCTCGAGCTCGGCGCCCTCCGTGTCGATCTTGAGGAGGTCCACGGTGTGGACGCCGTGCGCGCTCAGGTAGTCGTCCCCCCGGAGCACGGGTTCCTGCCGCCACTCGAAGCGCGCCTCGTGCGGGTAGTCGTACAGCGAACTCAGCGCGTCGCACGCCGGGTAGTACTTGACCCTCCGCACACCGGGCCGGTCCGCCAGCCCGGCCTCGGCCACCACGATGCCCGACCGCTCGGCCGCCAGCAGGTGCAGTCGGCGCCGCACCGGCCGTACGAGCTCGAAACAGTGCACACGGGCCCCGGGACACGCGTCGAGGGCGGTCACGGCCCAGGCCCCGCGGTTCGCGCCCACGTCGAACAGGACGGGGCCGCGCGGACCCGGGTGTGCCGCGCCCGCGGCCCGGGCCAGGCACCGCAGGACGTGCGCCTCGCCGTTGGTCGCCGGGCAGTGGTCCTCGGTGTGGAGGACCGAGAGGGCGCCGTACACCGCGTCACGGGCCGCGCGGACGACGCGGGCGTCCGGATGCCTGCGCACCCAGTCGCGCAGCGCGCGGTCCGCCCGGGGCGGCAGGCCGCTCGGCCACACGCCCGGGAACGGCCCGGGCCACCGGCTCACGACGCGTCCCCCGGAGCCGTACCGGGACGAGGACTAGGACCGGAACCGGCACCGGCACCGGACTCCGGCTCGGAGGCCCTGATGGCCGTTCCGATGGTGCTGACCGTCTTCCGGAATCCGCGGAAGCGCGTGACGGTGTAGATCCACAGCCCCGTGGCAGCGGCGGCCGGCACCACGACGAGGACCGGGGTGCGTTCGCCGCCGACCAGCATGACCACCACGTACCCGCAGATCATGAGCGGCGGCGTGCAGCCGAACAGCAGCATCGCGTACACGTCGGCGGCCGTGCTGCTCTGGACGTACACCCGGCCCTGTGGCGCGTCCGTGCCGTACAACGCCCGCAGCGTCGTGCCGCCGCCGGCGTCGACCCTCCGCAGGAAGTGCTCCCAGCGCAGGACGGGCCTGCGGACGTCCGCGCTGAGCTGGGGGCTGAGTTCGAGGGCGATGTAGCCGGCGATCTTGTACACCTGGCCGGCGTGGTCCACCCAGAACAGCCACAGGAAGCTGGAGGCGGCGGCGAGGCCCAGCAGGACGTCGGGGAGCCGGGTCATGACGGAGAGCCCCGTCCCGAGTGCCGCGAGCTGAAGGGTGATGAGGGCGTAGGCCAGGTTCGTCCGGTTGTTGATCTCCTGACGGAGGTTCTGGAACTCGGTGACGTCGATTTCCTCGGGTGTGGGGGGAGCACCGCTCATCCCGGGTCTCCGGTGGCGGCGCCCGACCGCGCCGTCTCGTACATGTCCTCGAGACGGCGCGTGTAGGCGTCGATGCCGCAGCTGCGCACCCGGTCCAGCCCGCCGGCCACGACCCGGCGGCGCAGCCCCTCGTCGGTCAGCAGGCGCGCGGCGGCGTGCGCGAGGGCGCCGCTGTCACCGCGCGGTACGACCAGTCCGTTGACCCCGTCGGTCACGGTCTCGACGAGACCGCCCGAGTCGGCGACGACGACCGGCCGCCGGGACGCCATGGCCTCCAGGGGGACGAGTCCGTAGGGCTCCTCCCCCGTCGTCGGGTACCAGACCAGGTCGCAGCCTCGGTAGGCGTCGCCCATCGCGAGCGGCGGGAAGTCCTGGAACAGGACGTGCTCGGCGACCCCTGCGTCCGCCGCGGTGCGCGCCAGTCGGTGCCTGAGCTCGGAGAGGACCGACGCTTCGCCGATGATGTCGTCACCCGAGCACAGGACGAGGCTGCCGCGGCCCAGCCGCCTGCGCACCTCGACGAAGGCCGCCAGGCCCACGTCCACCCCCTTCCACGGGAGCGGCCTCGCCGGGTGGAAGATCACGGGCCTTTCCAGCCGCTCCAGCGCCTCGTGGCGCGGCCCTTGCGCGGCGAACCTCGACGCGTCGATGCCCAGCGGCAGCGTCACGGACGGAGCGCGGCTCGGGAGGGAGGCGCGGAGGAAGTCGCTGACGTACAGCAGCAGGTGCCAGGGCAGGTCCATCACGTCCCGGAGCACGTGCTCCCCGGTGTGGTCGTGGACGCTGTTGAGGACGACCGGGTCCGGGTGACCGCTGCGGCCGCGGCCGGCGGCCACGGCGGCCAGGACGCCGTGCGCGAGTTGCGGGCCGTAGTGGTGTGCGTTGTGCAGGTGGACGACGTGCGGCCGGACCGAGTCCAGGCAGCCGCGTACGACGGCCTCGATCGAGCGGAGGTGTCCGGCTCGGCCGCCGTCGCCGCCGCGGTGGACCCGCAGGAGGTTCTCGGGCCGCAGCAGGGGACGCCGACGGACGGGGACGCCTTCCCAGGTCTCGTCGGACTCGTCCCCACCGACCAGGCACAGGACCTCGTGGCCCCGTCGGCGCAGGGCCCGCACCAGGTCGGCCAGATGCGTCTCGACCCCGCCCCACGTGGGTGGGAAGGCATGAGCCACCATCATGATGCGCACGTGAGGGCCTCCGATTCCGGCGACGCCGGCCCCGGCGACCGGCTCTCGACCTCGACCACGGGCCAGCGTGGCAAACGCGCGGGACGGACTCCAGGAAGGCGATCACCGACGCGCCGACGCCGGCGCGCAGGTACGGCCGCAAGGGGGACCCGCGGGCGTGCGGACGGCCGCGCCCCCCGCCCGCGCCTGGGGGCGGGGGCGAGGGGCGGTCGGAGGCCGTCGCTCGGGTGGACCGTCGAAGGGTCGGCCGGGGGGCGGCCGCTCGGGGCTGCCCCCGGGCGGTTACGGCGCGATCTTCAGGAGCTTGTTCGCGGTGCCCGGGGAGGGGTTGGAGAGGGCGCCTTCGGTGGCCCCCGCGGTCAGCGCGGCGGCCGTGTCCGCCGGCGTGGCCGAGGGGTGGCCGCCCAGGTAGACGGCGGCGGCGCCGGCCACGTGCGGGGTGGCCATCGACGTACCGGAGATCGTCTTGGTGCCCGTGTCGCTGTCGTTCCAGTCCGAGGTGATCTCCGACCCCGGGGCGTACAGGTCCACCACGGAACCGAAGTTCGAGAAGTCCGACTGCTCGTCGCCCTCGGTGCTGGAGGCCACCGTGATCGCCTCCGGGACCCGGGCGGGCGAGCCCTGGCCGGCGTCCCTGGACTCGTTGCCTGCCGCCACGGCGAAGGTGACGCCCGAGTCGACGGCGCGCTTGACCGCGGCGTCCAGCGCCTCGTCGGCGCCGCCGCCGAGGCTCATGTTCGCCACCGACGGACCCGTGTGGTGCTGCGTCACCCAGTCGATGCCCGCCACCACCTGCTCGGTGGTGCCGGAGCCGTTGTCGTCCAGCACGCGCACCGCGACGATCTTCGCCTTCTTGGCCACGCCGTGCGCCGTGCCGGCGATCGTGCCCGCGACGTGCGTGCCGTGGCCGTTGCCGTCGTCCGCGGACTCGTCCTTGTCCACAGCGTCGAAGCCGCTGCTGGCCCGGCCGCCGAAGTCCTGGTGCGAGACGCGCACCCCGGTGTCGATGACGTAGGCCGTGACGCCCGCGCCGCCGTTGTCCGGGTAGGTGTACTTCTCGTCGCCCGCGGTTTCGGCCTGGTCGATCCGGTCCAGGCCCCAGGACGGCGGGTTCTCCTGCGTCTCGTTGATCGTGAAGCGCTTGTTCTGCTCGACCGTGTCGACCGCGGGGTCCGCGGCGAGCTGTTTGGCCTCCTTGTCGGTCAGTCCGGACGCCGAGAAGCCGTTGACCGCGGAGCCGTAGGCGCGTTCCAGTTTGCCTCCGTACTTCTTCGCCAGGTCCTCCTTGTTCGCGGACGCGTCCAGGATGACGACGAAGCTGCCGTCCACCGCACCCGGTGCGCCGAGGCCGTGGACGGTGCCCTCGGGCGGGGCCGCCGCGCCGGCGAAGGGTACTGCGAACAGGGCCGCGGTGACCGCGGTGGCCGCTCCCGCCGCTATGGACGCGTAGCGAAGTCGGCTGGAGCGCTTGTGAGTTGCCATGAAAGGAGTTCTCCTCCGGTTGACGTGTGGGGCGTCAAACGTTCGGAGCAACCCTGTTCCGATTGACAGGAGCAAATCAAGGACGCACCGGGGGTGAGGCGTTGTTCGACAAGGTTTCTCAAAGAGCCCCCCGCACCGCCTTCACATCGCGCACGAATGCTCCCGAACTCCCCCACCAAGCCGCCGACTTCCGACGTCCGCCCGTTCGGACCGCAGGCGCGGGGCCGCCCGCTCCCGGGGCGCGGGCCGGGAGCGGGCGGTGGCGGTCGGTGGCGGTCGGTGCCGGGTGATGCCGGGTGGTGGTCCGTCAGCAGTTCATGGACCAGGTGTGGGAGTCGCCGTCGTCGTTGGCCGCCGCGTCGTGGTTCACCTCCTGACCGGGGGCGAGGCAGAGGGACATGCCGCCGCCCAACCCGGACCTGCGGTAGACCTGCACGTGGTCCTTGATGCCGGGGCCCGAGATGCCGTGGTTGGCCCAGGAGGAGTCCTCGTCGGCGATCCAGCTCTCCCACCAGGTGTCGTCACCCGACCAGTTCGCACGCTGACCGCCGAAGTCGACGTCGGTCCATGCGCAGAAGTTGCCGCTGGGGCAGTCGGCCGCGGCCGCGGGGGTGGCGGCGAGGCCCGCGGTGAGGGCCAGGAGCGTCGCGGCGGTGGAGGCGAACAGCCTGCTCTGCTTCATCGGGGAGGGTGTCCTTTCCCAGGCGGGGCGGGTACGGCCGCCAGGACGGCGGTCGCCCGGTGTGCTGCGCGGTCGCGCAGCCGGTCGTAGGCCGCGATCTCCTCGTGGTGCGCGGCGCGGACTTCCGCGAGGAGGGCGGGCGCGAGCCGGGCGCGCAGCTGCGGCAGGCCGCTGGCGCGGACGCAGCCGGCGTCGTCGTCGGCGCAGGTCTTCGCGCGGGCGAGCGCGGCGGCGTAGGCGGGGTCCTCGCCGAGCCGCGCCTCGGCCAGGGGACGGAGGTTGTTGACGGTCACCGAGGCCCTGAACCAGGCCGCCTGGTCGCCGTAGAGCTGCTGCTGGGCCCGGGCCAGGCAGCCGTCGGTGTGGGCGCGGACGGTGTGGCCGGTGGGCAGCGCGAGCGCCAGCTCGGTCGGGCCGGTGCCGAACAACGCGTCGGCCACGGGTTCTTCCCGGCCGGGCGGTGCCGTGCCGCCGGGTCGGGGCGGGGTGAGGCCCCGGCCGGCCAGGCAGGCGTCCGTCAGGCGCTGGGTGGCCGCCTTGAGGAGGTCGTCCGGGGCCGGTCGGGGCGGTGCGGCGGGCGGGCCGCAGGCCGCCAGCAGCAGGAGGCCCGCCAGCAGCGGACCGGTCGGGGACACCGTGCGCCGGGCCCGCTCCCGGACGGCCGCCGGTACGGCGGGGTGCGGTCGGGCGGACGGGATCCGCGGGGCGGCCGTACGGTCCGCGGGCCCGGCTCCGCCCCCGCCCCGCAACGGCGTCCCCGCCCGTGCGGAGCGCACGCCCCAGCCCCCCATACCGCCCCCCTCGTGATCAACTCCCGCGTCCACCCCACCACCCGGCCCGCCCCGACCGCAGCCGCCATCCGGGTGATCACCGGGGCTGCGTACGGGGCGGGGCGGGGCGGGACGGGACGGAAGGGTTCCGGACGCGGCGGCCGGACGCCGGGTCCCCGCGGCTCAGGAGGTGCGGTCCGGCGCGAGGGCGCGGTCTTCCAGGTGGTACTTCTGGGCGAGTCGGGCGAGGGCGACGGCGGCGAGCAGGAGGCCGAAGTCGCGCAGCGCGATGTCGTAGAAGCCGGGGACGGTCAGCAGGTTGACGATGATGCCGGTGAGCCAGGCGGCGACGAGCCAGCCGCCGAAGCGCGGGGCGAGTGCCACGACGACGCCGGCGACGATCTCGATCACGCCGACCGCGTACATGTCGGCCTGGGCGCTGCCGGGCACGACGTCGTCGATCCACGGAGCGAGGTAGGCCGGCCAGTCGACGAGCAGGTTGGCGAACTTGTCGAGGCCGAAGAGGATCGGTGCCGCGGTGAAGCCGACGCGCAGGATCCAGAACGCCTGCCGACCGGGGTCGGCGAACTGCGCGTGGCGCCGGGTGGTGGGGGTGATGGTGGCCGTCATGACAGCCTCCTTCTAAAACTGGGCTCTCTTGACGATAGAAACGCCGATTCCTTCTTTAGTCAAGAGTCATTGGTTTTACACTGGGAGCGTGGACCAGCCGACCGACCCCAAGGACCCCACGGACCCGCAGGACGCCTCGCAGGCGGACATCGCCGCCGTGGCCTCGCTCGACGAGCCGACCCGCAGGCGCCTCTACGACCACGTGGCCCGCCAGCCGGGACCGGTCAGCCGGGACGAGGCCGCCGCGGCGCTCGGCCTGGCGCGGCAGACCGCCGCGTTCCACCTGGACCGCCTGGCCGAGGAATCACTGCTGGACGTCGTCTACGAGCGGCGCACGGGACGTACGGGGCCCGGGGCCGGCCGCCCGGCCAAGCTCTACCGGCGCTCGGCCCGGCACATCGCCGTCAGCCTGCCCGACCGGCGCTACGAGCTGGCCGGCCGGCTGCTCGCGCAGGCGGTCGAGGAGGCGGAGGCCAGCGGCGAGCCGGTGCGGGGGGTGCTGCACCGCAAGGCGGCGGAGGCGGGCGAATCGCTGGGGCGGCAGGCCGGCGGGGGCGTCTTCGAGGTGCTGGAGCGCAACGGGTTCGAGCCGCGGCAGGAGGGCGACGCCGTCGTGCTGGCCAACTGCCCGTTCCACGCCCTGGCCCGGGACCACACGGAGACCGTCTGCGGCATGAACCTCCACCTGGTCGGGGGCCTCCTCACCGGCCTCGGCGACGCGTCCTTCCGGGCGCGCCCGGCGCCCGGGCCGGGCCGGTGCTGCGTCCGCCTCGAGCCGGCCCCCTGACCCCGGGCCACGGCGGACCACGGGGCACGTGCCGCTCAGCCGCCGCGCCGCCCACCGGGTCCGGGCTCCGATTCGGGCTCCGGTTCGGGTTCGCGCTCGGGCCCCGGTACCGGCCCGTGCTCGGGTTCCGGTACGGGCCCCGCGTATCGGGCGGCGATCGGCGTCGTGCTCGACGGGGCCGGCATGTCCCTCACGAACCTCGTCCGGCTCAACGTCTACACCACCGACGTCGACCTGCTCTTCCGGCACTACGGCGTGCTGGCGGCGCGGTTGGCCGCCGCCGGGGCTGCACCGTCCACCACGATGCTCGGGGTGACCCGACTGGCGGTCCCCGCCCTGATGGTCGAGCTGGAAGGGACCGCCGTCGCGCGATCCGGGCCCGCCACCGCCGGCCCCGCCACCCCCGGCGGGGCCGCCGGAGGGATCCGCGGTGGACCCCGTGATCGATGCGCGGGACGTCGGCGCCCGGGGCGGGGCAGGATGGGACACGACAGCGGGCCGTGTCCGACCGGCCCGCACACGGACGGGGTGAGACGCATGAGCAGCACCGGCAGCGGCGCGTACGAGGGGTTCTCGGCCGAGGAGCGGGCCGCGATGAAGGACCACGCGGAGGACATGAAGAGGGCCGCGCGGCGCGGCGGCTCCCGCGCGGAGAAGGCCGCGCAGGCGGTGCAGGAGGTCCTCGCGAAGATCGCGGAGATGCAGGACTCCGACCGCGTCATGGCCGAGCGGGTGCACGCCCTGGTCACGGCGGCCGCCCCGGCCCTGGAGCCGAAGCTCTGGTACGGCATGCCCTCGTACGCGCTCGACGGCAAGGTCGTCTGCTTCTTCCAGAGCGCCGAGAAGTTCAAGGCGCGGTACGCCACCCTCGGGTTCAGCGACCTGGCGCAGTTGGACGAGGGCGCGATGTGGCCGGCCGCGTTCGCCCTGACCGGGGTCACGGACGAGGTGGCGGCGCACATCACGGAGCTCGTGAAGCGGGCGGTGGGCTGAGGGGCGGGCCGGGCGGGAGCTCGACACCGTGCCCCGACATCCCAGGAAGGCCCGTCGACTGGTCGCCGACGGGCGCGCGTACCTGTGGACGCTCCGCCACCGGCACGACGGGCCGGCGGACGGCGCGTCGGGGGCTGCCGCGAGACCCTGACGCTGTACCCCCAACCGGCCGGCACCGGCGGCCCGTTGCGGATCGTGTTCACCCAGGGACCGGACCGGTACGTCCCGGGCGGGTTCCCCTTGGGCTCCGGCGACGTGGGGTACGTACGGGGCGCGTCCCTGAACCTCCACGAACCGGGTGCCGTCCGGGCGCTGCTCGACGCGGCTTCGGCCGCCGGGTGGCGGCCGGGGCACCCGGGGGCGGCGGAGGTCGACGGCTGGTCCCTGCTGGAGGCGGCGGCCCGGATCTGACA
Source organism: Streptomyces sp. NPDC093225 (assembly GCF_044753805.1). Taxonomy (NCBI): domain Bacteria; kingdom Bacillati; phylum Actinomycetota; class Actinomycetes; order Kitasatosporales; family Streptomycetaceae; genus Streptomyces; species Streptomyces sp. NPDC093225. The sequence goes on along the minus strand of NZ_JBIVNX010000008.1, from coordinate 173,634 downwards.
GGTGGTTGAACGGGTGCCGGCCGTTGTCGGGGCCGGGGCCGCGCCGCGTGGGGCGGCGGCGCGGCCGTCGGTGGTCCGCCGGCTCAGTGCGGGACGAGCAGGGACAGGGAGCGCGGCACGACCCGTGCCACCGCGGGGAGCGGGCCGGCGAGGTCGCCGTCCGCGTACGCGTTGATCCCGTCCGACTCGATGCGCACGGTCGCCGAGCGGTGGGTGCTGACCGCGCTCTGGCGCACGTGGGTGCCGCGGAAGACGGTCGGGAAGAACCGCACCAGCTTGGCGCGCGGCAGCGCCGCCACCAGGGTGAGGTCGAGCAGGCCGTCCCGGGGGTCCGCGTCCGGGCAGATGCGCATGCCGCCGCCGTAGCTGCGGGTGTTGCCCACCGAGGCCATCGTCAAGTCCTGGCGGATCTCCCGGCCGTCGTCGAGCACCAGCCGGAAGGGCAGCGGTCGCAGGCTCGCCAGCTCCGCCAGCATCGCCAGGTGGTACTTGAGACGACCGCGCGGCCGTGTCATCCGGTTGGCCCGGTCGCTGACCAGCGAGTCGAAGCCGATGGCGAGCACCGAGCCGAAGTAGCGGCCCGCGCCGTCGGCCGTCTCGATGCGGCCGGTGTCCACCCGCAGCACCCGGCCGGCGGCGATGACGTCGGCGGCGGCCCGCGGGTCGCCCAGCGGCAGACCGTACTCGCGGGCGAGGTCGTTGCCGGTACCGGCGGGGACCACGCCCAGCGGCAGGTCGGTCTCCGTGACGGCCTGGAGGGCCAGGGAGATCATCCCGTCGCCGCCGACCACCACGAGCGCGTCGACGCCGGAGCCCACGGCCTCGCGCGCCAGCCGCAGGCTGTCGGCCGGGTCGGTGCCGGTCGCGGTGGTCACGTCGATGCCGTGCTCGCGCAGCCGGGCCACGGCCGGGCCGGCCGCCCGGGCCGCGTGCCCGGACGCCGCCGCCGGGTTGGTCAGGACCAGCACGCTGCGGACGCCGCGGACCTCGGCCCCGTCCGCCCCCTCCCCCGGTCCCGTACTCACGGGATCAGCTTTCCGGGGTTGAGGATGCCCACCGGGTCCACGACGCCCTTGACGGCGCGCAGCACGGCCACGCCCAGCTCGCCGATCTCCCGCTCCATCCAGGCCCGGTGGTCGGTGCCGACCGCGTGGTGGTGGGTGATGGTGCCGCCGGCGGCCATGATCGCGTCGCTCGCGGCGGCCTTGGCGACCTGCCACTGGGCGATCGCGTCGCCGCGCTGCGCCGCGACCACGGTGAAGTACAGGGAGGCCCCGGTCGGGTAGACGTGCGAGACGTGGCACATCACGAGGGAGGTGCTGCCGCTCGCCTGCAGGGCGCCCTGCAGGGCCCCGGTGACGGCGGTGCGCAGCTGCTCCAGGTCCGACCAGGTGGCGGCCGTCTCCAGGGTCTCGCACAGGGCGCCCGTGTCGAGCAGCGCGTCGCGCAGGTACGGGGCGTCGAAGCGGCCGTGCTCCCAGGCGTGGGCCGGGTCCTCGCCGAGGGAGGTGGCGCCGTGGGCGAGCAGGGTGCGGCGGGTGGCCTCGTGCCGGGCCTCGACCTGCTCCTCCGTGCCTTCGAAGACGGTGACGGCCAGGCAGCCGCTGACCGCCTGCGGTGCGCCGATCTTCGAGGTCATGGCGAGGTTGATGCCGGTCTCGGTCTCGTCCGAGAGGCGGATCACGGTGGGGCCGGTGCCCTGCTGCTCCACGGCCCGCAGCGCCGCCGTGCCGGTGGCGAAGTCGGGGAAGCGCCAGGCCTCGTACCGGCGGACGGCGGGGACGGGGTGGACCCGCACCCGGACCGCGGTGATCACGCCGAGGGTGCCCTCGGAGCCCAGGAACAGCTGGCGCAGGTCGGGTCCGGCCGCGGAGGCGGGGCCGCGGCCCAGCTCCAGGGTTCCGGTGGGGGTGACGACGCGCAGGCCGCGGACCATCTCGTCGAAGCGCCCGTGCCCGGCGGAGTCCTGGCCGGACGAGCGGGTGGCCGCGAAACCGCCGATGGTGGCGAAGCGGAAGCTCTGCGGGAAGTGGCCCAGCTCGAAGCCGTGCGCGCCGAGCAGTTCCTCGGCGCGCGGGCCGGTCACGCCGGCGCCGAGGACCGCCTCGCCGGAGACGCCGTCGAAGGAGAGCAGGGCGTCGAAGCGGCGCAGGTCGAGGGAGACGACGGCGCCGAACTGTCCGCGGACCGGGTCCAGTCCGCCGACGACGCTGGTGCCGCCGCCGAACGGGACCACCGCGATGCGCTGTTGGGCGCACAGCTCGAGGACGGCCCGGAGCTCCTCCTCGGTGCCGGGCAGCACGACGGCGTCGGGCGCGTCCTGCGGCTCGGTGCGGCGGCGGCGCAGCAGGTCCGGCGTGGACTTGCCGCCCGCGCGGGGCAGCCGGTCGGCGTCCAGGACGCTGACGTGCCCGGCGCCGACGATCTCGGTGAGCGCCTTGAGGTGGACCCCGCTCAGGGCCGAGGGGTGCAGCCGCACCTCGTCGCGGGTGGGCGCGGGCGTCGGCGCGTCGAGCTCCAGGAGGCTGTCGAGGAGGCCCTTGATGTCCTCGGTGAGGGGTTTCGCCAGCTGCGGGTCGCCCCAGGCGTTCCAGGCCATGGGCGGGGTGGGCAGCGCTGCGGCGTCGGACGGGGGCAGATGCGTAGACATGCGTTACAGTTTTCCACATCATGTCAATCAGTAACAGCGCTGGAAGCGACGACGAGTCCCCGAGCATCGACGACAAGATCCTCGACGCGGCGGCCGAACTGGTCACCGTGCTGGGCAAGCGCGTCCAGCTCGCCGAGATCGCCCGGCGGGCCGGGGTGAGCCGGCCCACGGTCTACCGGCGCTGGCCCGACGTCCGGGCCGTGATCGGGTCCCTCCTGACCCGCGAGATCATGCGCACCGTCGAGCGGACCCCGCGCACGGGCGAGGACCGCGCGGGCCTGGTCGAGTGGATCGTCGACGTCGCCGTGCAGCTGCGGGACCACCCGGTGCTCGGCGGTCTGCTGCGCGACGGCGACCTGCTGGCCGAGTACGTCGTCCAGCGGCTCGGCACCAGCCAGCGGACCCTGCTGACCCTGCTGCGGGAGGCCGTCGAGGCCGGCCAGCGCGGCGGCACCGTCCGACCGGGCGAACCGGTCCAGCTCGCCGCCATGGTCCTGCTCATCACCCAGTCCACGGTCCAGTCGCACCGCATGGTCGCCGACCTGCTGCCGGAGACGGCGTGGCGGAGCGAACTGGCCCTCGCCCTGAACGGATACCTGAGGCCATGACCGAATCCGCCCGCCCGGCCCCCGACGCCCCGCGTTCGGCCCTCAACGCCGTCCGCCGCGCCGCCGACCTCACGGAACTCGCCGCCGGAGCCCCCGTCGACCTCCTGGTCATCGGCGGCGGCGTGACCGGGGCCGGGGTGGCCCTCGACGCCGCCGCGCGCGGGCTGCGCACCGTGCTCGTCGAGGCGCGCGACCTCGCCTTCGGCACCAGCCGGTGGAGTTCGAAGCTGGTCCACGGCGGGCTGCGCTACCTCGCCTCCGCGCAGGTCGGCGTCGCCCACGAGAGCGCCGTCGAACGCGGCATCCTGATGACCCGGACAGCCCCGCACCTCATCCGCGCGCTGCCGCAGGTGGTCCCGCTGCTGCCGTCGGTCTCCCGGTCCACCGCGGCCCTGGTGCGCACCGGCTTCGTCGCCGGCGACGTGCTGCGGATGTCCGCCCGCACCCCCGCGGACGTGCTGCCGCGGGCCCGTCGCGTGGACGCCCGCGAGGCGGTACGACTCGTGCCCGCCGTCCGCTCCGAGGGGCTGCGCGGCGCCCTGGTCGCCCACGACGGCCAACTCGTCGACGACGCCCGGCTGGTCGTCGCCGTCGCCCGGACCGCCGCCGAGCACGGCGCGCGCGTCCTCACCCGGGTCAAGGCCGCGAACGTCACCGGCACCGGCGCCGACGTCACCGACACGCTCACCGGCGAGACGCTCCGCATCGAGGCGCGGGCCGTCGTCAACGCCACCGGCGTCTGGGCCGACCAGCTCGACGACTCCATCAAGCTGCGGCCCAGCCGGGGCTCCCACCTGGTCTTCGACGCCGCTGCCTTCGGCCGGCCCAAGGGCGCCCTCACGGTCCCCGTCCCGGGCTCCACCAGCCGCTTCGTCTTCGCGCTCCCCCAGCAACTGGGCCGCGTGATCCTGGGTCTGACGGACGAGGAGGCGCCCGGCCCGGTGCCCGACACCCCCGTGCCCACCGACGCGGAGGTCGACTTCCTCCTCGACACCGTCAACACCGCGCTGGGCCGCGCCCTCACCCGGGCCGACGTACGGGGCTCCTACGCCGGGCTGCGGCCGCTGCTGGACGGCGGGGACGGCGCCACCGCCGACCTCTCGCGGCAGCACGCCGTACGCGAGGCGCCGTCCGGGGTGATCACCGTGGTCGGCGGCAAGCTCACCACGTACCGGGCCATGGCGGAGCAGGCCGTCGACACCGCCTGCCGGCTGCGCGGGCTGTCCGCCGGCCCGTGCCGCACCCGCGACCTGCCGCTCGTCGGCGCACCCGGGCACCCCGACAGCCGGCCCGCGACCCGGGCGGACGCGCCGGCCCCGCTGATCGCCCGGTACGGGGGCGAGGCCCGCGCCGTGCTGGCGGCGGCCACGGTCCCGGACCCGGAGGGCCGGATCGCTGAAGCGATCAACATCACCCGGGCCGAGATCGAGTTCGCGGTGACCCACGAGGGCGCCCTCGACGTGGAGGACGTCCTGCACCGCCGCACGCGGATCGGCTTCGTGGCCGAGGACGCCGAGTCGGCCCGGGCCGCCGTGGCGGAGATCGTCTCCGGCGACTGACCGGGCCGGCCCGCGGTGCGGGCGGCGGGCTCACCCGGGTCACGGTCAGCCGCCGCGGGACGTGGACGGCGGTGTCGGCGGGCCAGGTGCCGGGGTCGGGCTACGGCGTCGGGGGAGGGTCGTGTGGTGTGTGGGTCCCCTCGGTGCTTGACCCGTCGTGGCCTGCAGGCCCTGCGGCAGGCCCACCCCGGAGGCTTTTGGGGCTTCGCCCCGGCCTTCGGCCACCTCCGGCCGGGCCTGCCTCCGGACCAGCCTGCCACGACGCCTCAAGCACCTCCCCCACACACCACACGACCGGGCTCGCTGGGATGCGGGAGCGGCGTCGGGGTGGTCGGGCGGGGGGGCGACGAGCACGCGCGCCGCATCCCCCTCTTCGACCACACGGCCCGTTCCGCGGCCCCGTCCACGGCGCGGCTCAGTCGGCGCGGGCGGTCCCGACCGTGAGGAGGGGGCCGGGGGCGGGGATGCGTTCGAGGACGCCGCCGGCGAAGACGTCGTAGAGCGGGAGCGTCTCCAGGTGGACGTAGCCGATGTGGCAGTCGCACACGGACAGGGGGCAGGGGCGCGGACCGAGGGCGGCACGGTACGAGCCGTCGTAGAGGTTGCCGAGTTCGGCCCGGACGAAGTGGCAGCGGCGTACGGTGCCCTCGCCGTCCACCGAGACCACCGACCGGCCGGTGCGGCAGGGCAGGCCGGCGGACCGGTGCGGGTGACGGCTGTAGGGGAAGAGCGGGTCGACGGCGGTCCAGAGGTCGGCCTCGACGTCCGTGTACCGGTGGCCCTCCGCGGCGTTGACCCACAGGTAGACGTGCGCCGGCAGGTCGGCGCGGAGCCTTCGGGCGTGCGGGAGGTTCTCCGGCAGGCCGACGATGCCGACGCTGTGGCGGACGCCGCGCTCGGCGAGGTCGTGGACCTTGGCCAGGAAGCGCTCGTAGGGCGTCTGGCCGGGATGGTACGTGCACCAGAGCGCGAGCGTGTCGAGGTCGGCCCCGGCGAGCCAGTCGGTCCGGCAGCTGAGGTTGGTCTGGATCGCGACGCGTGCGACGTTCGGCCGGTGCGAGAGGTCGACCAGGGCGCGGCGGTACCAGGAGCGCACCAGCCCCTCGCCCCAGGGGGTGAACAGGACCGAGAGGCGGTCGTCGGCGGCCGCCGCGACCCAGGAGGTGAAGCGTTCGAGGGCGGCCCGGTCGGCGCGCAGGAGATCGGGGCTGTCGCGGCGCTTGGCGAAGGGGCAGTACGGGCAGTCGTAGTCGCAGGAGGCGAGCGGGCCGCGGTAGAGGATCGTGAGGTCCATGGGCGGCGGCCTACTTCGGCGCGTAGGCGGCCATGGCGGCGCGGACGGCGGGCGAGAAGAGGGCGGGGCCGAGAGCGTCGGAGTGCGCGAGTCCCTCCGGGGTCAGGCGCAGCAGGGCGCCCGGCTCCGTGCCGTCGCCCGGCCCCGGGTCCCGGAGCCAGCCGCGGGCGGCGAAGCCGGCGAGTTCGGCGGGGAAGTCGGCGTACGGGTCCGAGCCGAAGCGTGCCCGGTAGTCGTCGAGCGGCATGCCCTGCGCCTGGAGGAGCGACTGCAGGAGGTGGCGGCGGCGGGCCTCGTCCCCGTCGACGTACCGGCCGTGCACGGCGCGGGTGAAGTCGGCGGTGGCGGTGTAGTCGTCGATGATCGCCCGGATCTCGCCCATGTCGACGGCGTAGTCGAAGGAGTAGTGGAGGTCGGCGGTGTAGGAGCGGGCGCCGCAGCCCAGGCCGATCATGCCGTCGGTCTGGCAGGCGTGGTCGTCGGGGCCCTGCGGGGCCGCGCCGGGGCGGCGGAACATCCGCATGGAGACCTGCTCGTACCCGTGCGCGAGGAGGTGGTCGCGGCCCTGCCGGTACAGGGCCAGGCGCTGTTCGTCCCACTCGCGGTCGGTGTGGGCGGTGCGGCGGGCGAGGCCGGTCAGGGGGCGGACGTAGAGGGGGTAGAGGTACAGCTCCTCGGGTTCCCAGGCGAGGGCGGCGTCCAGGGAGCTGCGCCAGGTGGCGGGGGTCTGGCCGTCGATGCCGTAGATGAGGTCGATGTTGAGGACCGGGATGCGGGCCTCCCGGATCCGGCCGAGGGCGGCCTCGACGTCGGCGCGCCGCTGGGGGCGTACGGCGGCCCGGGCCTCGTCGTCGACGAAGCTCTGGACGCCGAGGCTGAGGCGGGTGGCACCGCGCTCGGCGAGGACGGCGAGCCGGTCGGCGGTCGCGGTGGCGGGCGAGGCCTCGACGGAGAGCGGGACGGCCCGCAGGTCGGCCCCCATGCGCCGCTCGGCGATGTCGCACAGGCGGGTGAGCTCGTCGGCGGTGAGGAAGGTGGGCGTACCGCCCCCGAAGGCGGCGTTCGCGAAGCGGACGGGGCCTTCGTCGCCGAGCGCCTCGCGGACGGCGGCGGCCTGGCGGTCGAGCGCGTCGAGGTAGCGGCCGGTGAGGCCGTCGGGGGCGCCGATCCGGGTGAACAGGTTGCAGAAGCCGCAGCGGACCTCGCAGAACGGTACGTGGAGGTAGAGGGAGAGGGCTTCCTTGGGCTCGCCGCGCCACAGGGCCCGCAGGGCGGGGCGGCCCGGCAGGGGGCGGTAGGCGGTCTTGTGGGGATAGGCGTAGACGTAGCTCTGGTACGGGCGGACGCCGACCGGCGTCCCGGCGGGTGCCGGAGCCGCGGTGGTGGCCGTCACCGCGGTTGCGGGTGCGGACGCGGTCGGGGAGACGGGTGCGGCGGGGGCGGTCATGCGGACGGCTCCAGGAAGAAGTGGGCGTACGGCACGGTCCACACGGCCTCGTGGGCGAGGCGGTGGCCGGTGTAGCCGTCGTCGCCGTAGGTCGTGCCGTGGTCGGAGCAGACGATGGCGAAGCAGCGGCGGCGGGACCTCATCGCGGCGAACAGGCGACCGACGTGCCGGTCGACGTACTCCAGGGCGGCGGCGTGGCTGGCGCGGGTGTCCCCCGCGTCCCGGGTGGCTCCGGGCAGGTGGAACCAGTTGGGCTGGTGCAGCGCGGAGGCGTTGAGGAAGAGGAACAGCCGCTGGTCGGCGGGGAGTCCGGCGACGACCTGCTCGGCGCGCTCGACCTGCGCTTCGAAGGAGGTGGCGGACGCGACGCCGAACGCGGGCTCCCAGTGGCTCTCCTGGAACATCCCGGGGAGCACGTCGCCCAGCGCGCCCTGCTTGTTGAAGAACCCGACGCCGCCGATGCAGACGGTGCGGTACCCGGCCGCGGCGAGCCCGGAGACCAGGTCCGGGGTGTCGAAGACGTACGTGCGGCCGGCGGTGCTCTCGCTGCCGGCGAAGCGCGCGGCGAACAGCCGCGGGTGCGGGCCGGGCGCGGCGGGAGTGGGCAGGAACCCGGCGAACATCGCGTGGTGGGAGGCGTACGTGAAGCTGCCGGGGGCGTGGCGCCGCTCCCAGACGCCGCCGGGCAGGTGGCGGGCGAGGTGCGGGATGCGGCCGGCGGCGGCCAGTTCGACGGCGACGTCGTGGCGCAGGGTGTCCAGGGTGAGCAGGAGCAGGTCGTCACGGCCGACGACCTCGTTCATGTCGGGGTCCGCGGTGCGGGCGTCCGCAGCGCTCGGGTCGGCGGTGCTCGGGTCGGTGGTGCTCGGGTCGGTGGTGCTCGGGTCGGTGGTGCTCGGGTCCGCGGTCAGGGGGTCAGGCAGGTGCACGGTGGTTCCTTGCGATGTGGTGCGGTGCTGCGGCGACTTGGGCCGCGTACGTGTCCAGGCCCTCGGCCCCGCTGCCGGGCAGGCCCGTGAGGCCGGGCAGCAGGTCGCCGAAGGCGTTCACCTCGGCGACGGCGAACCGCCGCCAGCCGACGGCGGGCAGCAGGTCGACGCCCACGCACAGGGTGTCCGGGAAGCAGGCCGCGGCCCGTTCGCAGGTCTCCAGGGCGTCGGCCCACTTCGGACCCGCGGCCTCGGCGACCGCCTCGAGGTCGCCGCGGCTGCCGCCGAGGTGCAGGTTGGTCATGGGCGAGCGGCTCGTGCGGACGACGGCGTGGGTGGCCCGGCCGGCCACCACGACCACGCGCAGGTCCGCCGCACGGCCGCCCAGCGAGGCCTTGGGCCACCAGCGCTCCACGTGCAGCCCGTCGGGGGCGAGGGCGTCGACCAGGGCGGCCGCCTCGTGCTCGCTCGTGATGCGGCGCACCCGCAGGGAGTTGTACAGGCTCCCGTCCTCGGCCGTCTCGACGGAGGTGGTCGCCCGGATCCGACCGCGTCCGGCGGTCTCGACGGCGACCACGCCGGACGCGGAGGAGCCGTGGGCGGGTTTGACGAACGCGCGCGGCATGGCGTGCGCGGCCATCAGGTCCCGTACGTCGGCCCAGCCGCGCACGGGCGCGGCGCCGCCGGAGGTCGGGGACGCCGGGACCGGTACGCCGGCGCGGTCGAGGGCGCGGTGGCAGAGCCGCTTGTCGAACAGGACGGCCAGCTCGTCGGGGTCGTCCAGGTGGCGGCCGCCGGTGAGGGTGCGTACGGCCGCGGTGAAGCGGGCGTACCAGCGGGCGCCGCCCTCGACCCGGGTGGGGTCGGCGACGCCGCGCAGGATCCGGTCGACCTCGGGGTCCTCCCCCGGCGAGTCGAGGCGGACCAGTTCGTCGGCGGCGAAGACCGCACCGCCCTCGCGCAGGACGGACACCCAGGGCACCACGCGGGGCGCGGGCTGCCCGGCCCGGCGCACGGCCTCGGTGAACAGGGCGACGCGGCGGTTCGTCGGGTTCCCGACGACCGCCCAGCGCGGGGGCGCGTGCTGCGTCATGGGCCGGCCCGCTACTCGCCGACGGCGATGAAGCGGTGGACCTCGCCGTCCCACTCGTCCTCTTCGGCGTCGTCCCGGTCGAGGTCGAGGGTGACGCCGGCGCCCTCCAGGACGTCCTTGAAGCGCTGCTTCATGGGGTCGCTGAGGTAGTTGTGGTGCAGGTCGAGCTTCTTGAGGTGGGTGAGCGGCTGGCCGCCGAGGAGCGCGGCGGCGCCCTGGTCGGTGAGGACGCCCATGGAGAGGTCGAGGGTCTCCAGGCGGGCGACCACGGGCGCGGACGCCATCGCGGTGGCGATCTCGTCCTGGTACTCGCTGTTGCGCAGGGCCAGGTGGCGCAGGACCGGCAGGCGGTCGCCGGCCATGATGGGCTCCACGTCGGTGAGCGTGCTGTCGCCGCCGTACTCGTCCGTACCGAGCCAGAGGTCGAGGTGCGTGAGGGCCGGCAGGTCACTGGCGGCGATGTTGCGGACCACGCGGGCGGGCAGGCCGCCGGTCTCGACGGTGAGGGAGCGCAGGCGCCGGTGGGTGAAGGGCGGGACGGCCAGCTCGCTGCCGCCGCGGACGCCGAACTCCTCCAGCTCCGGGAAGTTCTCCAGGAGCGGGCCGACGTCGCCCTGGTTGATCCAGCTGATCTCGCACTCCTCGGACACCATGTCGCCGAGGAAGAGGGCCCGCAGGGCGGGGAGTTCGGCGCGGGCGCCGACGAGCGCCTCGATGATGTCCGCGGGCCCGGTCTCGTACGCCTCCTCCCAGGCACCGACGACGATCGCGCGGACGCGGGAGGTGTCGACGGCCGCGGTGAAGCGGGTGAAGGCCTCGGTCCAGCTCTCCTCGGCTTCGTAGGAGTCGGAGGCGATGCGCCAGGCGACGGCGTCGGCCGCGGGCAGCGGGGTCCGGCCCTCGTCGTCCGGACCGGGGAAGGTGAAGACGGGAAGTCCGTACGACTCCGTCAGGTGCCTCGGGTAGCTCATGGTGCCCGCCGTTCCTCGTGTGTCGCGCCCGCCGCGCCCGTCGCGCCGGGTGCGGCTCGTCCAGTCCCTCGTGTCCGGCGCCGCGGCCGTGGGGCCCTCGGGCGGGCCTCGATCGGGTGTGCGGCGTCGATGTGTGCAAGTTGTAGCAAGCGGCGCTGACAGGGCCGGTGGCGGGGGCCGTGCGGGGCCGTCCCGGGGCCGTTGTCAGACCCGCCCCCTAGCTTCGGGTCGACGCGGCCGCACCGGGCGGCGCGTCGGGAAGGGGGCAGCCGTGTACCGGCAGGGGGACGTGCTCATCGTGCCGATCGAGGAGTCGGCGGTGCCGCCGCAGGCGGCCGGGGAAACGTCGGAGCCGCGGGACGCGCGGGGACGGATGGTGCTGGCCCGGGGCGAGGTGACCGGGCACGCGCACGCCGTGGTGGGTCCGGGCCGACTGGTGCGCGGGGCGGGCCCGTTCGACCCACAGCTGCTGCACCTGCCCGACGGCGGGCGGGTGGTGCACGAGGAACACGCCTCGATCACGCTGCCCAAGGGCTGGTACCGGGTGGTGCGGCAGCGGGAGTACGTGCCGGGCGCGGTCCGGATCGTGGCGGACTGAGGGGGCGTGACGGACGTGTTGGGTGCGGTGGACGTGACGGGTGCGGTGGACGGGGCGAGTGCGGTGGACAGGGCGATTGTGGTGGACGAGGTGAGCGTGATGGACGGTGTCGACGGGTGGCGGGCGGTCGCGACGGCCACCGGGGCCGCGGACCGAGCGGCCGCGGAGGCCGGGCTGCGCCTGGCGTACGCCGCGGCCGGGCTTCCCGGGCCGGAGCGCATCGTGTGGGCGGACTCGCCCCTGGCCGCGGTCAGGCTGCTGGGCGACCCCGGCGGGGCGTGGGGGACGCACGTCAGGGGGCGCAGCGTGCGGGAGCGGGTCCGCAGCCTGCCGTGGGCCGCCGAACGCGAGCGGCTGCACGCGGAGCTGGGCCCGCGGGACTGGGGTCGGCACTGGGCACGGACCGGCGCACGCCTGTGGCAGAACGCCGAGCGGCTGGCGGACCGGATCCGTGCGGGGCTGGTCGAAGCCCTCGCCGAGGATGCCTCGGAGGAGTCCGAGGTGCGGCTGCTGCTCCTCGACGCGGTGCTCGGCCAGCACGACGCCGCGTGGCTGTGCGCGTTCGGCACCGGGGCGGACTCACCGCTCGCCGGGCTCGCGGCGGTGGCGCGGGCGGCCGGGTGGTGGTGGCCGTACGAGCGGCTGGCCGTGATGTGCGAACGGCCGGTGGAGCTGCACCGCGACGAGGCCGGCCGGCTGGACCGCGCCGACGGCCCGGCCCTCGCCTTCCCGGACGGGTTCGCGCTGCACGCGTGGCGCGGGATGCCGGTGCCGGGCGACTTCCTGGCGGGGCTGGGCGGGTTGACGCCGGAGCGGATCCGCGGCGAGGAGAACGCGGAGCTGCGCCGGGTGATGTTGGAGCACTACGGCTACGAGCGCTACCTGGAAGCGTCGGGGGCCGAGCCGGTGGCACGCGACGAGGCGGGCGTGCTGTGGCGGATCCCGCTGCCGGACGACGAGGACGTGGTGATGGTGGAGGTGGTCAACTCCACTCCGGAGCCCGACGGTACGCACCGGACGTACTGGCTGCGGGTGCCGCCGGACACGCGGACCGCCCGTGCGGGCGTGGCCTGGACGTTCGGCGTGGACCCCGACGCGTACGCACCGCTGCGCGAGACCTGACGGGACCGCCCGGTACGGGTCCCCGGCGGTCGGGGTCGGATCGCGTGGCCCGGCTTCCGCGCGGGCGGCCCCCGGAGTCCCGCCGGGCGCCGCGTGCGGCACCCGGCGAGGTGCCCGACTACCCCGGGGTCGCGGTGGGGTCGGCGGCGGGCTGTCCCAGTGTGTTCTGCGGGGTGGTCCCGGTGCCGTCGGCGCTCGGGTCCGATGCCGGGTCGGGCTTGGGCTTCTGCCCGGTCGGATCGGACTTCTGCCCGGTGGACGGGGCGGGCTCCTGCCCGGTGGACGGGTCGGGCTTCTGCCCGGTCGCGGGAGCCTGCTTCTGCTCCGTCGGGGGAGCCTGCTTCTGCTCCGTGGGCGGGGCCGGCTTCTGCTCGGTCGCGGGGGCCTGCTTCTGGCCGGAGTCCGGGCCCGGGTCCTGGTCGGTGCCCTGCGCGGGGTGCTCCGGCGGCTTCTGCGCGGGGTCCTCAGCGGGGTTCGCCGGGTCCTTCGACGAGTCCTGCGGCGGCTGCTGTCCGGAACCGTCGCCCGGCTGCTGGCCGGTGCTCTGACCGGGGTCCCGGTCGCGGTTCTCCCCCGGCTCCTTGACGGGGTCCTTCGCCGGCTCGGGCGCCGGCTCGTTCGCGGGGTCCTTTCCGGGCTTCTCCACCGGCTCCTTCGCAGGGGCCTTGTCGGGGGCCTTGTCGGACTCCTTCGCCTTCTCCTTCGCGGGGTCCTTCGCAGGGTCCTTCGCGGACTCCTTCGCCGCCTCCTTCG
>NZ_JBIVNX010000008.1:0-160511 GCF_044753805.1 Streptomyces sp. NPDC093225 | reverse complement strand
GCGGGTTCCTTCGCCGGCTCGCCTTCCGAGTCCTGGCCGGGGGCCTTCTCCGGCTTCTGGCCCTGCGGGTGGCCGGGGTCCTGTGCGGGATCCTTCGCGGACTCCTTCGCCGCCTCCTTCGCGGGTTCCTTCGCCGGCTCGCCTTCCGAGTCCTGGCCGGGGGCCTTCTCCGGCTTCTGGCCCTGCGGGTGGCCGGGGTCCTGTGCGGGATCCTTCACGGGGTCCTTCGCCGGGGGCTGTCCGGTGTCGCCCTTCGACTTCTGTTCCGTCTTCCCGCCGGGGTCCTTCGCGGTTTCCTTCTCGGGAGGGGGTGCCGGATCCTTGCCGGGCTCCGGGTGCGGGACGTGGTTCTGGTTCTGGTTCTGGCCCGGCTGCTGGTTCTGCTGCTGGGGCGGAGCCTGGTTCTGGTTCTGGTTCTGGTTCTGGTTTCCGGCCGGGTTCTGGTCCTGGTCCTGGGGCCGGTTCGCGTCGTCCGTGCCCCGTCCGGGGACCTGGTCCGGCGCGTGGGGCTGCTCCTGCGGGCGGGGCGAGGGCAGCGCCGGGCCGGGGGCGTCGGCGGGCCGGCCCTCCGGGGGCGGCGCCGGGCGGTCGTGCGCGCCCCGGACGTCGCCGCTGCGCCGCTCGTACCAGCCCTTGCTGCCCTTGTCGTACATCGTGACGGTCTTCACCGGCTTGACCGCCGGCCTGACCGCGACGACGTCGGTGGACCGGAACGCCGACCACTCCGTACCGCTGTACGTCTGCGCACCCCTGCCCGCGACGGGTGGCGTCAGCGGGTTGCCGCAGGCGCAGCGGACCCTGGGCACGCCGCGGTCGTCGACCAGGACGGCCGTGCCGGCCTGCAGGACCGCCTGGTAGCCCGTGGCACGGCTGCCGTCGAACCCGTGGTTGGTGACCCGGGTGTCCCAGCCCAGCCGGACCGGTGTCAGCGACCGCAGGTACGCGGGGACGGCGGACTGCGGGATCCCCAGCGGGGCGGCGAAGGCCCGGCCCTTGTCCCCGTGCCGGGTGAGGAAGTCGATCTGGCGCTCCACGTCGCAGCTGGCGACGTTGCGCGTGCCGCCGTAGAGGCCGGGGTGCGCCCCGTCGACCTCCAGCGCGCGGGCGCCCTGCATCCTCCGGTCGGTGCCACCGGCGGTCGCCGGGGTGATGTCGCCGGCCGTGGTCTCCCCCGCGGTCGAGGGCGTGAACGGATCGGGGCCTGCGGCCGAGGCGGACTGGAGGAAGATCTCCCCGCCGGCCGCTTGGTTGCCGGACATCAGGGTGAGGGCGAGCACGGCGGCCGTTCCGACGACCACCGCGGTGCCGGCGCTCAACAGGGTCCTGCGCGGCCGCCTGCGGCGGGTCGCGCGCCCGGGCCCGTCGGGGTCGCCGGGTCCACCGGCCGCCGGGCCCGGCGGCCCGGGTGGCGGCGGTGGTCCGGATGGTGGCGGGGTCCCCGCGGGCAGCGCGGAGCCGGGCGGCGGTCCGCCGGTCGGCAGGGACCCGGCGGGCGGCGGGGGCGGCGGTGCGGGCAGCTCGTGCGTGGAGCGGCCGGAGAGCGGGCCCGACGGGGGCCCGGTCGGGCGGCCGGACGAGGGGGGCAGGGAGGTCATGACGCGCTCCCCTCGGTGGAGGGTGTCGGGGGAATGGCAGCGTGCCGCATCTTCGTGCTCCTTCACGGTGGGTGCGGGCCTCGACGGTGTGTGCGGGCGTCCGGTCCTTGCCGTGCGCGGGCCCCACGTCCTTCGAGTAAGCCCCCGGCCGCGAGGGGCGTCACGTCGCGATTTCTCGGGGCTTGACAACGGGCGCCGGGCCGGCCCGGGAGGCGTCGCGCGGGGTGGGGGCGGGGACGGGCGGGGCCGGGCGCGGCCGAGGGGGTCACTCCACCGGCCCGTCCGGGCGCGCCTCGGCCGGCTTCCCGGCACAGGCTTGGTACAGGGGAGTCCCAGGCCACGAAAGGACCCGTACCTTGCTGAGGCTCGTAGTCGATCTCAACCGCTGCCAGGGATACGCGCAGTGCGCCTTCCTGGCACCGGACGTCTTTGCGATGCACGGAGAGGAGGGCCTGCTCTACGACCCCCAGGCCCAGGAAGCGCAGCGCGCCCGGGTCCTGCAGGCGGCGGCCGCGTGCCCCGTGCAGGCCATCCTGATCGACGAACCGGACCTCGCGGCCACGTCGGCCGTCGGTTCGAACGAGGCGGCCACCGATGCCTGACAGTTCCCTCGAACAGCTCAGACGCGAGGGCCGCATCGTCGTGGTCGGCGCCTCGCTGGCCGGTCTGCGCGCCGCCGAGACGCTCCGCGAGAAGGGCTTCGCGGGCACCCTCACCATGATCGGCGACGAACCGTACGACCCCTACGACCGCCCGCCACTGTCGAAGCAGGTGCTGCTCGGCCACGCCGACGCCGCGCGCACCGCCCTGCCCCGCCGCCGCGTCGTCGACGCCGACTGGCGCCTGGGCGTGGCGGCCACCGGTCTGGACATGGCGGCCCGGCGAGTGCGCCTGGACGACGGCCAGGAGGTCCCGTACGACCGCCTCCTCATCGCGACCGGCGTACGGGCCCGGCCCTGGCCCAATCCGGCGGAGGCGGAGCTGGACGGCGTCTTCGTGCTGCGCACCCGCGACGACGGCGTCGGCCTCTCCCGCCGGCTGGCCGCGGGCCCCCGCCGCGTCCTCGTCATCGGTGCCGGCTTCACCGGCTCCGAGATCGCCTCCGCGTGCCGCGAACGGGGCCTGGAGGTCACGGTCGCCGAACGCGCGGACGCCCCGCTGGTCGGCGCCCTCGGCGGCGTGATCGGCCAGGTCGCCGCCGACCTCCAGCGGGAGAACGGCGTCGACCTGCGCACCGGAGTGATGGTCACCCGCCTGGAGGGCGACTCCGCCGGCCGGGTCCGGGCCGCGCACTTCTCGGACGGCACCAGCGTGGAGGCCGACGTCGTCGTGGTGGGCCTCGGTGCCGTCCGCAACACCGAGTGGCTGGCCGGCTCCGGCCTCGGCGCCGGACCGCGCGGCATCGCCTGCGACGCCGGCTGCCGCGCCTTCGACATCCGGGGCATCGTCACCGACGACATCTTCGTCGCCGGCGACGTGGCCCGTTCCCCGCACCCGCTCTTCGGCTACCAGTTCCTCTCGCTGGAGCACTGGGGCAACGCCGTCTCGCAGGCCGAGACCGCCGCGCACAACATGCTCAGCGAGAGCACCGAGCGGCGCCCGCACATGTGGGTCCCCGCCTTCTGGTCGAGCCAGTTCGGGGTCAACATCAAGTCCGTCGGCGTGCCGTCCATGGGCACCGAAGTCATGATCACCCAGGGTTCCCTGGCCGAGCGGCGCTTCGCCGCCGTCTACGGCTACCAGGGGCGCGTCATCGGCGCCGTCACCTTCGACAACACCCGCTGGCTCGAGTTCTACGAGCGGCAGATCGAGATCACGGCACCGTTCCCGCCGCCGTACGACACCGTCGACCGGCGCCCCGAAGGCCGGCGACCCGTCTCGGCCGACTTCCCCGACCCCTCGGTCCCCACCCACGGGCCCACCATCACCCTGAGCGGCTACTCGCCGGCCGATCGGCGGATGGAATTCACCCCCGCCGGGCACTGACCCGCCGACCCGGCCCCCGGAGGAGCCTCCCCATGCCCCAAGACATCCTGCGCCGCATCCTCGACCCCGCCAGCCGCGCCGACCCGTACCCGCTGTACGAGGAGCTGCGCAAGACCCCCGTCTACCACGACGGCGACGGGCCGTACGCGATCAGCCACTACCACGACATCCGCGCCCTGCTCCACGACCCGCGGCTCAGCTCCGACCCGCGCAACCGGACCGCCGTCGGAAACGACCCGCTGGCCGATGCCGAGGATGAGGAGTCCACCGCCCTACCGACCCCCTTCCTCCGGCTCGACCCGCCGGAGCACGACCGGCTTCGGCGCATGACCAACCGCCCCTTCGGGCCCCCGCACTCGCCGCACCGCGTCGACTCCATGCGGCCCGAACTCCACACGATCGTCAAGGACCTCATCGACGGCATCGGCGACCCGGGCGACGTCGACGTGGTCGAGCAGTTCTCGTACCCGTTCCCGGTGACCGTGATCTGCCGGCTGCTGGGTGTGCCGCACGAGGACGAGTCCCGCTTCCACGTCTGGGCCGACACCCTGGCCGCCAGTCTCGACCCGGACCCCGACTCCGACCCCGTCGAACGGGCCAAGGTCTCCCAGGGCGCCCGCATGGAGCTCGGCATGTACCTGGCCGGGCTGATCGAGGAGCGCCGCAAGAAGCCCGGCGACGACATGCTCTCCCAGCTGGCCGCGGGCGGCGGCGGCAAGGGCGAGGACGGGCCCATGTCCACCATGGAGCTGCTGAGCACCGCGGCGCTGCTGCTGATCGCCGGCCACGAGACGACGGTCAACCTCATCACCAACGGCATGCTCACCCTCCTGCGCCACCCGGAGGTCCTGGCGGACCTGCGCGCCAACCCGGGCCTCGCGGTGCCCCTGGTGGAAGAACTCCTGCGCTACGAGCCCCCCGTGCAGCTCCTCCCGGGCCGCACCGCGCTCTCCGACATCGAGGTCCGCGGGGTCACCATCCCGAAGGGCTCCACGATGTGGCTGGTGGTGGCCTCCGGCAACCGCGACCCGGAGCGCTTCGCGGATCCGCACCGCTTCGACCCCTACCGGAAGGACATCCAGCACCTCGGGCTGGGCAGCGGCATCCACAGCTGCTTCGGCGCTCCACTGGCCCGTCTCGAGGCCCAGATGGCGCTGTCGGAGCTGGCCCGCCGGCTGGAGAACCCGCGCCTCGTGGCGGACCCGCCGCCGTACCGGCAGAACGCGGTGCTGCGCGGCCCGCGCCACCTGCGCATCACCTGCGACGGCATCCGCCCCTGACGCGGCACCGGAGCCCCTGACCGGGCGCGTGCGGCCGTCGGCCGGCGCGCCCGGTTCCGTCTTCGCGCTCCGTTCGGTCCGCGTGATCTGCCGGTTCCGCGCCTACACCGGTTCCAGGAGGTGGGGGCCGTTGTTGCGGACGCTGTTGACCGCGGTGGAGACCGCCGTCGCGGTCAGGCGACCGTCGGCGGGGGTGTGCAGCAGGGCGCGCAGGTCGTCCGTGTGCTGGTGGGCGGGGTCGAGCCAGGTCGCGTAGTCGTCGGGGTGGAGGGCGAGGGGCATCCGGGGGTGGATGCGGCCCGCCTCGTCGGTGGCCTCGGTGGTGAGGATCGTGGCGGTGGTGAGCCAGGCCGCCGGATCGTCGTCGTCCTCGACGGACTTGTCGCGCCAGAACTCGTACAGGCCCGCCATCGCCATGACGCCGTCGTCCGCGGGGCGGATGAAGTACGGCTGCTTGTAGGCCTTCGCCGTGCCGCTGGCGGGCACCGCGACCCACTCGTAGAAGCCGTCCGCCGGCAGCAGGCAGCGCCGCCGGGTGAACGCCTTGCGGTAGGCGGGCTTCTCGTGCACCGTCTCCACCCGGGCGTTGATCATCCGGGAGCCGACGGAGGGGTCCTTCGCCCAGGAGGGCACCAGGCCCCACTTCACGGGGCGCAGGCGCCGCAGGACCTCGCCCGTGCCCTTGTCGACGCGTTCGAGGACGGTCCACACCTCGTCCGTCGGCGCCACGTTCCACGAAGGGCCCGGCACGCCGCGGTCGGGGTCGAGTTCGGCCTCGAAGAGGCCGGCCAGGTCTTCGGGAGCCCGTGAGGAGGCGTATCGGCCACACATGCCTCCACTGTCCCACCCGGCACGGCCGCGGCGCAGCGGCTCGGCGGGACCGGTCACCAGGACTCCTCCGCGCCGGGCCCCGCGCACCACCAGGAGGAGCAACAGGAACACGGGCAGCAGGAACAGCTCCCGCCCTCCGTCGAGCAGCGCGCTCAGGTCGAACTCGATGCCGGTGACGACGTAGAACAGCGGTACCGGGAAGCCGAACCCCACGGCCCCCACCTCGGACAGCACCAGCGCGCTGCTCGCGCGCTGCGGCGTCCCCGGCCGCCCGGCCGGGTCAGCTGCCGAACCACACGGTCAGCCGGACGTTCTCGTCGCCGTGCCGGGCGGCGAGCGTCCGCATGACGGTCCAGACCGGCTCCCACTCCCCGTCGACCGGGATCGCCTCACGCCGCGTCATGCGCCCGATGCGGTACAGGCGGTCCTCGCCGTCCCGCCATTCCGTGCCCTCCGGCCAGTCGTGGTCCTCGTACCGGAAGAGCCTGCCGGGGTCGCGCCGCCTTTCCAGTCCGGTGACTTCGGCGACCCGCGCGCTCCAGGAGGCCTTGCCCGCCATCACCCAGCCGCCGTCCGCGGTGCGGCGGTACTCGTGGATGCGGGCGTCCACCTGCTCGGCCGGCTCCGACCAGTCGATCCGCCCGATCTCCGCCCAGCTGATCCAGGTGGTGTCGTGGGCGTCGGTCCCCCAGTCCTCGACCCGGGCGCGTACGGTCGACGAGGCGTCGGGCGGCAGGCCGCGGCGCTCGGCGAGGGCCCGGAACCCCGCGAAGTTGCGCACGCCGAAGAGGCAGCCGAAGGCGTCGTAGTCCCGCCCGTCGTACAGCAGGTCGAGGTCGATGGCGGCCTGCCACGGCTCTTCGCCGTACTCGGCAGAGCATTCGACGAACCCGTAGATGTCTGTTCCCATGCGCCGTGATTCTGCGGGCCGGCCGGGGGCTCGCGCCACGGGGTTTCCGACGGCGCCGGCGGGTCCGGGGCCCGGGCAGCCGGGGCCGCCCGCCGCGGGCGGCTCAGTGCGGGCGGCTCAGTGCGGGGTCCAGGTGAACTTGCCCCCTCCCACCCACCGGACCTCTTCCAGGTCGTCGAGGTCGTGGATCGGGACGCCCGATTCGGCCGCGATCAGCAGCACGTCGGTCATCGACATCGCCCTGCCGACGAACTCTCCGTCGACCTCGACGATGCGGAAGGGCGGATTGGCGGGCTGGACACCCAGGACGGTGATCCGCGCCGGAGAGAGATGAGGAGTCGAGCCTTCGGTCATGCGAGAACGGTTCCACGCCGGGACCCGCGGCGCATCCCGCGCCGTGCCCGGACCGCCGTCCGTGTCGACGCGCGGGGCCCGTGACGTGTCGTGGAGCGCTCGTACGGACGGCCTCGCGACGCGGCTGCCCTGCGAGGCCCGCCTTCCCGGTACGGCGGGCGGACAGCGGTAGGGTGCCGCCCGTGTCCGAGCAACAGCGCGACCTGGTCGGGTACGGTGCCGAGCCGCCGCACGCCGGCTGGCCCGGCGGTGCCCGGGTCGCCGTCAGCCTCGTCCTCAACTACGAGGAGGGCGGCGAGCAGAACGTCCTGGAGGGCGACGCCGCCTCCGAGGGCTACCTGCACGAGATCGTCGGCGCTCCGCCGGTGGTGGGCGGGCGCGACCTGAACGTCGAGTCGATGTTCGCGTACGGCTCGCGCGCCGGCTTCTGGCGCCTCCACCGCACGCTCACGGCCCACCGCGTGCCGGTGACGGTCCACGGGGTGGGGCAGGCCCTGGAGCGCAATCCGGACGCGGCGCGGGCGATGGGCGCGGCCGGCTGGGAGGTCGCGGGCCACGGCTGGCGCTGGATCGACTACCGGCACGTGCCCGAGGACGTCGAGCGCGCCGACATCGCGCGGACGGTCGCGACGGTCGAGCGGCTCGTGGGGCGCCGGCCCGTGGGCTGGTACACCGGCCGCACGAGCTCCCGCACCCGGAACCTGATCGCCGGGGCGGGCGGCTTCCTCTACGACTCCGACGACTATTCGGACGACCTGCCGTTCTACGTGGAGGCGGCCGGCCGGCCGCACCTCGTGGTGCCGTACTGCCTGGACGCGAACGACTTCAAGTTCCTGATCGTGCACGGCTTCACCACCGCCGGCGACATGCTCGACTACCTCGTCGACACGTACGACGCCCTGCACGCCGAGGGCGCCGACCGCCCGCGCATGATGAGCGTCGGCCTGCACTGCCGGATCACCGGCCGGCCCGGCCGCGTCCGCGCCCTCGACGGGTTCCTCAAGCACGTCGCGCAGCTCGGCGGCGGGTGGACCGCCACCCGCGAGCAGATCGCGCGCCACTGGCTGGCCACGCACCCGCCCCTGCCCCGGCCCTGAACCGGCGTCCCGGTGCTCCGGCGCCGGGGCCCGCCCCACCTTCACCGCGGTTCGTGGAGCCCGCCCCCTACCGGGGTACGGCCCGGGGGGGGTACCCCGGTATGACGTGCCGGTGCCCGCGCGGTACATACGCTGGCCGGACCATGAAGGATGAGAAGCGGCGTCGGCCGCGCGCGTCACAGGCAGGGGCCCGGGCCCGGGAGTCGCTGCGGAGTTCCGCGGTGGCCCTCGCCGCGCCCACCGGTCCCGGCGAGGCCCTGTTCGCCCGGGCGTCGTCCGCGTGGGTGCGGTGGCTGCCGTACGGGGTGGCGCTGGCGTTCGTCGCGTCGCTGCTGCCCGTCACCGTCACCGTCCTGGTGCAGGACTACCACGTGGACGGCGCCCTCGCCGGCGCCCTCGCCACCGCGCAGACCGCGCCGCTGGTGCTCGCCGTCACCCGGCCGCTGCGGGCCTGGTGGATCGTCTTCGCCGGGGACGTCGCGGGCGGGTTCGCGATGCTGGCCGCCTCCGGTGTGGACGGCCGGCCCTGGCCGTGGACGCCCATGGTCGTCGTCGGCTACCTCGCGCTGATGCTGGCCCTCGGGCTGCGGGAGTCCCGGCGCGTCCTGATCGGGGTGTGGCTCGCGACCGGTGCGGCGGGGGCGGTCTTCGAGATGGTCTCGCCGGACCGCGCGGGCGGGGTGACCGTGCTGCTCTTCGTGCTCAGCGGCGCCGTGCTGCTGCTCACCGCGACGCTGCGCGGGCGCGGCGAGGCCGAGTGGCGGCTGGTGGAGCAGGAGACGATCAGCGAGGCCGAACGGTCCCGCCGGACGCTCCTGGAGGAGCGCGCCCGGATCGCCCGCGAGCTGCACGACGTGGTGGCCCACCACATGTCGGTGATCACCGTGCAGGCGGACTCCGCCCCGTACCGGATCCCGGACCTTCCCGATGCGGCCCGCGAGGAGTTCGCGACGATCGCGGCCGGGGCCCGCGAGTCGCTCGCCGAGATGCGGCGGCTGCTGGCGGTGCTGCGCAGCGAGGGCGCGGAGGGCGAGCGGGCGCCGCAGCCGGGCCTGGACCGGGTGCAGCACCTGGTCGAGGCGACCGTACGGGCCGGCGTGCCGGCCGAGTTGTCGCTGGCCGGTGACCTCCGGGAGCACGGCGAACTGCCGCAGGCGGTGGAGCTGTCGGCGTACCGGATCGTGCAGGAGGCGCTGGCGAACGTGGTCCGGCACGCGCCGGGCGCCGCGACCCGGGTGTCCGTGCGCGGGGACGCGGAGGGCTGGTTGGACGTCCTGGTCGTCAACGGGCCCGCCGCCGAGCCGGCCGCCCCGGTGGAGCACGGCCCCGGCGCCGGCCACGGCCTCGTCGGCATGCGCGAGCGCGTACGGTTGACCGGCGGCTCGCTCGACGCCGGGCCGCTGCCGGACGGGGGCTTCCGGGTCGCCGCCCGGCTGCCGCTGACCGTTCCGAAGGGCGCCCCGTGACCATCCGCGTGATCATCGTCGACGACCAGGCCATGGTGCGGGCGGGCTTCGCCGCCCTGCTGTCCGCGCAGTCCGACATCGACGTGGTGGGCGAGGCGCCGGACGGCCGGCGGGGCGTCGACGTGGCCCGCGCCACGCACCCCGACGTGGTCCTGATGGACGTGCGGATGCCCGAGCTGGACGGGCTCGCGGCAGCGCGGGAGATCCTCGACCCCCCGCCGGGGGTGGTCCACCGGCCCAAGGTGCTGATGCTCACCACCTTCGACGTGGACGACTACGTGTACGAGGCGCTGCGCGCCGGGGCCTCCGGGTTCCTGTTGAAGGACGCGCCGCCGGCCGACCTGATCTCCGCGGTGCGGGTGGTCGCGGCCGGTGAGGCGCTGCTGGCGCCCTCGGTGACCCGGCGGCTGATCGCCGACTTCGCGGCCTCCCGGCCCGCGCCGCGCACCGACCGGGTCGCGCTGCGCCTCAACGGGCTGACGCCGCGGGAGACGGAGGTGCTGGAGCTGATCGCCCGGGGGCTGTCCAACCAGGAGATCGCCGGACACCTGGTGCTCGCCGAGCAGACGGTGAAGACGCACATCGGGCGGGTGCTGGCCAAGCTGGACCTGCGCGACCGCGCCCAGGCGGTGATCTTCGCCTACGAGTCGGGGTTGGTTACGCCTGGGGGGCGGTAGGGGGTGGCCGGCGCGGTGGGGCGTAGCCGGCCCGGTGGGTGCCAGGGCGCGTATCGAGTCGTGATCAATGAGGGACGTGTGATCACGACTCGACGTGCACCTGGGTGACGCGCGCAGTGCCGGACGCCAACGGCGGGCAGGCGTCGGGTCAACGGTCAAGCAGCCGCGGACGCGGCCTCACCCGTGGATTCCGCGTCGGTGTCGTCGGCGCCGACCGGGCCGCGGGGAAGCATCCGGTCCAGCCACTTCGGCAGCCACCAGTTGGTCCGGCCGAGGAGTGTCATGGTCGCCGGTACCAGCACCATGCGGACGACCGTGGCGTCGATGAAGATCGCGGTGGCCAGGCCGAGCCCGAACATCTTGGTGGAGGGGTCGTTGGCGACGGCGAAGGACAGGAAGACCGCCACCATGATGAGGGCGGCCGAGGTGATGATCCGGGCGGTGCCCGAGACGCCCTCGACGACCGCCGTGCCGTTGTCGCCGGTGCGCAGGTACTCCTCGCGTACGCGGGAGAGGAGGAACACCTCGTAGTCCATCGACAGTCCGAACAGGATGGCGAAGAGGAACATCGGGATGAACGACACGATCGGAACCGTCGCTTCCAGCCCGATGAGCGCGCCTCCCCAGCCCCACTGGAAGACCGCGACCATGACGCCGTAGGCCGCGCCGATGCTCAGCAGGTTCAGCAGTACCGCCTTGAGCGGTACGAGTACCGAGCGGAAGACCAGCATCAGCAGCAGGAACGACATCGCCAGCACGGTGGCGACGAGCACCGGCAGGCGTTGGCTGGTGCGTCGGCCCACGTCGGACAGGCTCGCGGCGGCGCCGCCGACGTGGGCCCTGGCCGGGCCGTGCCCGATCGCCGTGGGCAGCACGTCGGTGCGCAGCCGGGCGATGGTGTCGACCGTGGCCTCGTCCTGAGGGCTGCTGGTCGGGAACACCACGAGGGTCGCGATGCCGGTGGCCCGATCGACGTGCGTCGGCGCGACGGACGCGATGCCCGGATCCGCCGCGACCGCCCCGGCGAGTCGGTCCAGCACTCCCGGATCACCGGCGGGGTCCGCGGCGATGACGAGGGGACCGTTGGTGCCCGGGCCGAACCCCTCGGCGACGAGGTCGTAGGCCCGGCGCTCGGTACGGCTGGGGGGCATCGAACCGTCGTCGGGCAGGCCGACGCGCAGGCCGAGCACGGGCAGCGTCGCGGTCAGCAGCAGCCCCGCCGCGCCGACCGCGTACGGCACCGGGTGCCGGCTGACGTGCCCGATCCAGCGCCGCCAACCGGCGGCGGGGACGGCGTCCGGCGCCGCGCCCTGCCGTCGGAAGAGCCGCCCGGCCCGAAGAGCCCGGCCGATCCGGCCGGCCCGGCCCAGACGCGGGCCCGCCGCGCCGAGGAAGGCCGGCAGCAGCGTCACCGACGCGACCACCATGGTCAGGACGACGATCGAGACGGCGAACCCGCCCACCGTCATGAACGGTACGTTCGCGACCGCCAGGCCGAGGATCGACACGACGACGGTGCCGCCGGCGAAGACCACCGGCCGCCCCGCCGTGGCCACCGCTCGTCCGGCCGCCTCGTGCGGATCGAGCCCGCGCGCGAGGTACTCCCGGTGCCTGGCGAGCACGAACAGCGCGTAGTCGATGCCCACTCCGAGCCCGACCATGCTGCCCAGGACCGGTGCGAAGGTCGGGACGTCCGTCACCCCCGCCAGTACCGTCATCGTGGCGACCCCGACGGTCAGCCCGAAGACCGCCATGCCGATCGGCAGCGCGGCGGCGACGAGCGAACCGAACGCCAGGAACAGGATCGCGGCCGCGGCGAGGAGGCCGATCAGCTCGCTCGCGCCGCCGTCGGGGTCGGAGAAGGCGTAGAAGAGGTTCCCGCCCATCTCGATGCGCAGGGGCAGTTCGGCGCGCAGCCGGTCGCCGAGAGCGACGAGGGCGTGGAGGTCGTCGGCCGACAGCCGGCTCTGGTCGGGGTACTGCACCCGGACCACCGCGATCCGCCCGTCGGCCGAGACGAGGCCGCCGCGCACGGCGGTGTCCCCGCGTGCGTCGAGTGCCCCCGCCGGGTCGCTCGTGCCGAGCACGTGCGGCAGCCGCTTCACCTCGGTCTGCAGCCGCGTGAGGGCGGTGCGCGCGCTGCCGTGGTCGAAGAACGTCGCACCGTCGTCGAGGGGGGTGACGACCACTTGGGCGGTCATCCCCTCCTGGCCGGTGCCGGCCCGCTCGATCAGTTCAGCGGCCCGCTGGGAGTCCAGCCCCGGAGCGGTCATCGAGTCCGCGGTCCGCCCGCCGAAGGCGACGGCGGCGAGGACGGCGAGCGCGGCGGCGATCAGCCATGCCCCGATCACCCGCCAGGGATGGCGGGCAGCGCTTGCGCCCAGGCGCAACAGGGCTTTCGAGAGCATCGGGTCCTCCAACCACCTCGTCGGCCGTCCTTGTACGGCCGCCGATGCCGAGGCTCGTCGCCACGGCGCTCCGCGGCATCGGCCCGCGGGCCGCGGATCCGTCGGCCCCGGGACGGAGTGACGACCCGTCCTTTCGGCCGATGCGCGACACGGCTCGGTCCCTACGCTGAGAACCGTGCTCCGAGACGACGTGCGAACCCTGTGGACAGAGCCCCGGCCGGCCGACGCGCCCGCCCGGGTGCGGCGGGACTGGGCGCTGCTCGCCGCGTGCCTTGCCGGTGTGGTGCTGGAGGCCAGCCTGCGCGAGAACGTCGTGTGGCGGCCGGTGGCGGTGGTGTTCGCCGTATGGCTGTGCCTGCTGCCCCTGTGGCGCCGGACCCGCCCGCTCGCGATGGTCACGCTGGCGTTCGGCTCGGTGGCCCTGCTTCAGGTGGCCTCGCTCGTCGCCGCACCGCGCGAGCCCGTCGGCCTGTACACCGGCGCGGTCGTGCTCGTGCTGGTGTACGCGCTGCCCCGGTGGGGATCGGGACGGGAGATCGTACTGGGCGGCGCGGTGATCGTCGCGGCGTGCGCCCTGTGTGCCTTCACGGACGAGACCCCGGTCGTCGAACAGATCGTGGGCTTCGTCTTCGGGCTGCTGCCCGGCGTGGTCGGGGCCGCCGTGCGGTTCCGGGTGACCGCTCGCGAGCGGCAGTTGGACCAGGTGCGCTCCCGCGAGCGCGAGCAGCTCGCCCGGGAACTGCACGACACGGTGGCCCACCACGTGTCGGCCATGGTGATCATCGCCCAGGCGGGCCGGGTGCTCGCGGGCGCCGACCCGTCCGCCGCCGTCGAGGCGCTGGAGGGGGTCGAGGAGGAAGGGGCGCGCACGCTGGAGGAGATGCGCGCCATGGTCGCCGCGCTGCGCGACCGCGGGGTCGGCGCCGAGCTGGCGCCGCCTGCCGGCGTCGCGGATCTGGAGCGCCTGGTACGCACCCCGGGTGGTCGCCTCAGGGTCGACCTGGGGCTCGTCGGCGAGCTGGACGCGCTGCCCCCGGCCGTGGACGCGGCCGTCTACCGGATCGTGCAGGAGTCGGTGACCAACGCGGTGCGCCACGCGGTCGACGCGACCGAGGTCGTCGTCCGGGTCGCCGCCGAACGGCACATGGTGCGGGTGAGCGTGCGCGACAACGGCCGGCGCACCGGCCGGGGTCGCGACGGATACGGACTTACCGGATTGCGCGAGCGCGCGACGCTGCTCGGCGGCACACTACGAGCCGGCCCGGGAACCGACCGGGGCTGGCACGTCGACGCCGAACTGCCGAGAGCGAGGAGCGAGAGCGGTGTCCATTCGCGTCCTCGTCGCTGACGACCAGACGATCATCCGCACCGGGTTGCGGATCATGCTGAACGCCCAGCCCGGCATCGAGGTGGTCGGCGAGGCCGCCGACGGGCGGGAGGCGGTCCGTCTGGCCCGCGAACTGCGCCCCGACGTCTGCCTGTTCGACATCCGCATGCCCGTCCTCGACGGGCTCGAGGCCACCCGGCTGGTCGCCGGCCCGGGCGTCGCAGACCCGCTGGCCGTGGTCGTCATCACCACGTTCGACCTCGACGAGTACGTCTACGGCGCGCTGCGTGCCGGCGCCCGCGGATTCCTCCTCAAGGACACGGGACCGGACCTGCTGGCCCAGGCCGTACGGTCGGCGTCCGGCGGTGAGGCGCTCATTGCCCCCAGCGTCACGGTCCGTCTGCTCCAGGCGTTCGCGGACCTGCCCGCCGGCCGGCCCGTGGCCCAGCCGGTCTCCCCCGTCACCGCCCGCGAGGAGCAGGTGCTCCTCGCCGTCGCCCGCGGGCTGACCAACACCGAGATCGCCGATGCACTGCACATCAGCCTCAGCACGGTGAAGACGCATCTGGCCAGCCTGATGGCCAAACTCGGCGCCCGCAACCGGGTCGAGATCGCGATGTGGGCCTACGAAACGCGCCGTATCCTCCCCGGAACCTGAGCCGGGTGCCGGACACACCCGATACGACAGGGGTGCGTTGCTCGGGTGGTGTCGGGCGGCTCGCTTCGAGGGGCGCGCCCTGTGGTGTGTGGGTCCCCCGGCGCTTGACGGGGGCGGCCTGCAGGGCCCTGTGGCAGGCCCACCCCTGGGGCTTCGAGGCCTTCGGCCACCCCAGGCCAGGGCCTGCCTCCGGACCAGCCTGCCACCCCCGTCAAGCGCCTCCCCCACACACCACACGGGGTCGGGGAGTGGGGCGGTGTGGGGGTGGGGCGGGGGAAAACCCCACCTCTGGAGGGAGGTTCGCCGCTCCTCCACCCCCTACTGGGGTATGAGCGCGTAGTTGGCGCTGCGGTGTGACGTGTCGTGCACCAACGGCTTCCTACCTTCCTGTCGCCGACGACGAGCGGGACAGGAACGGAAGGGGAGGGCCATGCGCCGGTTGACGAGGACGCGGATCGCGGGGGTGCGCAGGGCGAGGGGCCGGATCGCGCGGACCGTGGTCGCCGCCGTGCTGACGGCCTCGGCGGTGGCCGGCACCGCGGGCTGGGTGTCCGGGGCCGGGCAGCGGCCGGTGACCGGGCCGCCCGTGGGCACGGCGGCGTGGCGGGCCGCGGGCCTGCCCGACCCGGAGCGCATGACACCGGATCAGATCGCCCAGTACTTCGAGGGATTGGGGCTGCGGCGGCAGCAGGAGCTGGTCCGCTCGCACCCGGACGTGGTCGGGAACCTCGACGGCGCGCCGGTCGCCGTGCGGTACGCCGCCAACGCCCGTACCGCCGGGGCGCGGTTCGCCGGCCGGCAGGTCCTCGCCTACGACCCGCGGGGCCGCGGCCAGGCCGTGCTCGTGTACGGCGATCTCGGCACGGCGCGGAACGTGGCGGTGGTCGTGCCCGGGTCGGACGTGGACGCCGGGAACCTGGCGTCGCTGACCCGCAAGGCCACCGCCCTGCGCGGGGCCGCCGGCGCCCGGACCGCGGTGGTCGCGTGGGCCGGCTACACCACGCCGGTCGGGGTCGGCCTCGACGCCGCGGGCGGGGAGCTGGCCGAGGCCGGTGCGGACCGGCTCGCCCGGTTCACGGACGGCCTGCGGGCCGTCGGCGCCGCCTCGCCGGCGCTGTTCTGCCACAGCTACGGCTCGGTGGTCTGCGGACTCGCCGCCCCTCGGCTGGCGGCCCGGGACCTGGTCGCCATCGCCTCCCCCGGCATGCGGGCGGACACCGCCGCCGACCTGGGCACCACGGCCCGGGTGTGGGCCGCCAAGGACCCGACCGACTGGATCGACCTGGTCCCCGCGGTCGAGTTCGCCGGGCTGGGCCACGGGGCCGACCCCGCCGGACCCGGGTTCGGGGCCCGCCCCGTACCGGCCGCCGACGCACGCGGTCACGACGGCTATTTCGCGCCCGGTACCGCCTCGCTGCGCGCGTTCGCCGCCATCGCGGACGGAGCGGCCCGATGAAGGCGCTGCGCGCGACGGCCCGCAGGATCGAGGCCGGTACGCCGGCCCACCGCGACCGCGCGATCGACGGGCTGCGTGCCCTGGCGCTGGTCGCCGTACCCACCGGGCACTGGCTGCTCGGCGGCTTCACCCGCTCGCCCGACGGCGCGCTCCACAACGCCAGTCCGCTGTCCGCCTTCGGCGGGCTGGCGCCGGCCAGTTGGTTCCTGCAGATGCTCGGGATCTTCTTCCTGGTCGGGGGCTACGCCTCCGTGCTCTCCTTCCGCCGCCACCAGGGCCCCGCGGGTACGTGGCTGCGGGGCCGGATCGCCCGCCTCGGGCGGCCCGTGCTCGGGGTCACCGCGGTCTGGGCGGCCCTGCTCCCGCTGCTGCACTTCGGCCTGGCGGTGCCGGGCGACACCCTCAGGACGGCGTCGACGCTGGTGGTGCAGCCGCTGTGGTTCGTGGGGGTGTACACGGTGGTGACGGCGCTGACCCCGTACTGCGTGCGGGCCGCCCGCCGGCTCGGCGCGTGGGCCGCGGCGCCGCTGCTCGGGTCGGTCGCCGCCGTGGACTTCCTGCGCTACGGACCGTACGCCGATGCCGTGCCGTCCTGGCTGGGCGTCCTCAACGTGCTGCCCGGCTGGCTCTTCGCGTACCAGCTCGGCGTCTCGTGGGGCGAGGGCCGGGTCGCCCGCCGCCACGCGTGGGGCCTGCTGCTCGGCGGCGCCGCGCTGTTCGCCGCGCTGCTGGTCTGGTTCGGCTACCCCGCGTCGATGGTGGGTGTGCCCGGGGAGGCCCGGACCAACTCCCATCCGCCGTCGCTCCTCGTCCTGGCCCTCGCGGCGGTGCAGAGCGGTGCCGCGGTCCTGCTGCGCGAGCGGATCGGCCGGCTGCTGCGGCGGCCGGCGCTGTGGGCACCGGTGGTCGTGGTCAACCTGTCGGCGATGACGATCCTGTGCTGGCACCAGAGCGCCATGCTGGCGGCCGCGGTCCCCGCCTCGTACGCGGGCGGGGCGGCCGGTCTGGTCGGGGCGCCCGACTCGGTCGGCTGGATCCTGGCCCGCCTGGCCTGGCTGCCGCTGTTCGCCGGGCTGCTCGTCCTGATCGGGCGGTACGCGCGGGTCTTCGAGTCCCCGTGGACGCGGGCCGGCGCCGTCCGGCGGGCGGTGGCGGGCGTGCTCGCGGCGGGGTTCGCCGTCTTCGCGCTGGGATTGGCCTGAGCGGTCGGCCCGGGACCGGCCGCCGTCAGGTGCGGACCGGGTCCGGCGCCGGGGCGACCGGCTGGCCCTGCCGGAGCTCGGCCAGGAGTTCGTTGCGGCCGGCCAGCATCTCGGTCAGGATGCGCCGCGCGGCCCGGAGCAGGTCGGCCACGTCCCCGCCGGCCAGGGCGTAGGTGACCGTGGAGCCCTCGCGGGTGGACACGACGATGCCGGAGCGGCGCAGGACGGCCAGCTGTTGGGAGAGGTTGGACGCCTCCACGTCGATCTCGGCCAGCAGGTCCCGCACCGGCATGGGTCCGGCCTGGAGGAGTTCGAGCACGCGGATGCGGACCGGGTGGCCGAGCATCCGGAAGAACTCGGCCTTCGCCTGGTACAGCGGCACCTGCATAGTCACGACGCTCCTGCTGCTCCTCGGACCGTTGCCACGGCCGCGCCTCCCACACCGGGGACCTGCCTCCGGTCCCATCGTCGCGTCCCGCCGGCCCACGCGCACCCGAAGTTGACCGGTTTCGGATGTGTCGAGTTGAAGATGTCTTCAACTCATGGGCATGCGTGGGCCAAGCGGGACGTTCGCGTCAGACCTCGAGTTCGGCCTCGATGCGGCGGAGCTGGTGGCGGGCCATGGCGAGGTTGGACTTCCCCTTGTCGAGCACGAGGTAGAGGAACAGGCCGCTGCCGCTGCGGCTGCGCAGCAGCCGGATGAGGTGGTACTGGCCGCCCAGCGTGATCAGCACGTCCTCCAGGTCGTCCTGGAGGCCCAGCATCTCCATGGTCCTGACCTTGGCACGGATCACGTCGGTGTTGCCGGCCGCGGCAACCGTCAGGTCCAGGTCCTTGCCACCGCCGAGCGTGCCGAGGGCCATGCCGCTGGTGTAGTCCACCAGCGCCACCCCCAGGGCGCCGTCGATCGAGGTCATCGCTTCCTTGAGCGAAACTTCCACGTTGGCCATGGTCGTCCTCCACACTGCTTTCGCCGTCACCGGCATCGGTTCTTTCGAAACGGGACGCTACCGATCGCCCGGCGCCGAGCGGCCGGATCCACGAATTCGGCGAAAAACGATCGGTCCCGACCGAGCCACGACGGCGTCGGCTCCCCCCGGTTCCGGCCGGTATGGCCGTAACTGTTGGATTCCGCCACGGAACTGACTGAAGATCACCTCTTGCCGGTCCCGCACACGGCGCAGGATGCGAGGGGCACGACCGGAAGCGCCCCGGGCGTCCGTCCCTCCCCCACCGAAGAACGGGCCCGGGCGCCGCACGGGTGGGCGGGAGGGGACGGAGTGACGGGAGAGGACAGAGTGGCGCAGATACGGCCGCGGACCCAGGCGCACGCGCAGGCACGGGGTCAGATCCGGGCACGTCCGCAGGACCGGCCGTGCCCGCCGGCCACCCGGGCCGCTGCCCGGCCGCTTGCCGAACGCGACGAGGTGCTCCGGGCCGCGGCGGAGGCCACGGCCGCCGCCCGGGCGGGGCGGGGCGGCTGGCTGCTGCTGCGGGCGCCCGCCGGACGCGGCCGGACCGCGGTCCTGGACGAGGTGGTCCGGCGGGAGACCCGGGACGGCTCCGTGCTGGCCCGGCGGGCGCAGTCCGCGGCCGAGGAGTCGGGCTTCCCCTTCGCCCTGGTCCGCCAGCTCTTCCCCGTCACGGACGACCGCATCCCGTTCGACGCGCCGGACGCGGGCCACGAGGAGCGGGCCTTCCACCGCCTCGTGGCCCGGCTGGCCGGTGCGGGGGAGGCCGGGTCCGGTGCCCCGCGCCCCGTGCTCCTCGCGGTGGACGACGTACAGCACGCCGACGCGGTGTCCCGGCGCTGGCTCGGGTACCTGGCCCGGCGGGTCGCGGGGCTGCCGGTCGTGCTGCTGCTCACCGAGTGCGGCGACCCCTCGGACGTCACCTGGCTCCCCCGGGCCGGTGGCGCCGTCCACACGCTGCCCCCGCTCGGGCCGGACGCGGTCGCCGCGCTCGCCGCCGGGCACGGCCTGGACGCCGACCGGGCCCGCACCTGCGCGGCCGCGAGCGCCGGTAACCCCGCGCTGGT
The DNA here is from genome assembly GCF_044753805.1 of Streptomyces sp. NPDC093225. NCBI lineage: Bacteria > Bacillati > Actinomycetota > Actinomycetes > Kitasatosporales > Streptomycetaceae > Streptomyces > Streptomyces sp. NPDC093225. The sequence continues at coordinate 141,226 of NZ_JBIVNX010000008.1, read as the reverse complement.
CCAGGCGCTGCTCGCCGACCTCGCGGAAGGCCCGCTGCCCCGCCCCGCGGGCAGCGCGGCGGGGAGCCGCTACCGGGACCGGCTCGTGCACTGGCTCCGGAACCGCGCCGACGAGCCCTCCCGGCGGTTCTGCCTCGCCCTCGCCGCCCTCGCCCGGGGCGAACCGGCCGCGTCCTCCGTCGCGCGGGTGGCGGCCCTGCTGCCCGAGTCGGAGGTGCCTCCCGCGGCCACGGCCGGGCGCCTCGCGCAGGTCTTCGCCCACCCCCTCGCGCACGAGGCGGCGCTGGCCGCGGCGCGGCCCGACGAACTGGCCGCCCTGCACACCGGCATCGCCCGGCGCCTCCACGAACGCGGCGCCCCCGCCGCGGTCGTGGCCGCCCGTCTGCTGCTGCTCGACCGCCCCGGTGCGCCGTGGATGGTCCACGCCCTGGAGGAGGCGGCCGACGAGGCGGCCCGGCACGGCCGTACCGCCGGAGCCGCCTCCCTGCTCCGGCACGCGCTGCGCGGCTCCCTCGATCCGGGCCGGCGCGCGGCCCTCACCCTGCGCCTGGGCGCCTGGGAGTTCCCGCACAGCGCGGACGCCGGCATCCGCAGCCTGCGCGCCGGCCTGGAACTGCACCCGGACCGCCGCGAGAGCGCCGCCGCGGCGCCCGCCCTGGGCGCGGCCCTCGTGGCGCGCGGCCGCACGGACACCGCGCTGCGGGTCCTGGACCAGGCGCGCTCGGGTGCGGACGACGACCTCGTCCACGTCCTGCGGGCGGTCACGGCGCTCGTCTCCTCCCACGACGCGACCGCCTGGCGGCACGCGGTCGCGGGGCTGCGCGCGCTGGCGTCCACGGCCCCGGCGCCCGTGGAGCCGCTGGTCTGCGGTCTGATCACCGAGTACGAGGTGGGCGCCGGCCTCGTCCCGGCGGCCGAGGCGGTCGCCCGGGTACGGGCCCGTCTGTCCTCCCCCGTCCATCCCGGGGTGCGCACGGCCTGGCTGGGCAGCGCCGCCACGCTCCTGCAGTGGGCCGACCGGCTGGACGAGGTCCGGGCCCTGGTCGACGGCTGCCTGCCCGCGGCGCCCGTGCCGCCCGACCTCACCGACGTCGGCGTGCAGTGCCTGCTCAGCGTCCGCGCCGAAGCCGCGCTCTGGGCGGGGGACTTCCGACGGGTGCTGGCCGAGAACGTCCCGCTGGTGGCGGACTGCACCGCACGCGGGGTGCGACTGCCCCACCTGGTCGCCATGGTCGCACTGGCGCACCACGAACTCGGCGCGTCCGCGCGGGCCCGCGCGATGGTGACCGCCGCCGGTGCGGCCTACGCCGACAGTTCCTGGGAGTGGAACGAGCTGCGCTACGCACGGGCCCGCCTGCACGCCGACTCGGGCGACTGGCAGGCTGCCCTCGACGACTACCTGGCCTGCGGTGCCGGGCAGGACGCACGCGACTTCGTCAGCCCCGTCGCGACCCCGTGGCGCTCCGGGGCCGCCCTCGCCCTGGCGGCCCTCGGACGCACCGCCCGGGCCCGGGAGCTCGCCGCGGAGGAGCTCCGCCACGCGCGCGACTGGGGAACGGCGCGCACCGTCGCGAGGGCGCTGTACGGCTGCGCCGCGGCCGCGGGCGGGCGGCCGGCCCTGGACCTCCTCGCGGAGGCGGCCGGGCTGCTCGCCGACGCGCCGGCGCCGGTGGAGCGGGTGGAGACCCTCATCGCGCTGGGGCGCGCCCGGATCGGGGCCGGTCTCGGCCGCAGGGGCCGGGAGGACCTGCGCGAGGCCCACGCCCAGGCGCTCGCGCTGGTGTCACGCGGCGGCGCCGAGGACCCCGTACCCGCGGCCGGACGTCTGGTCCGGGCGGCCGAGGAGGCCCTCGGCCTCGCGAACGCGCGCCGGGCGCCGCGTGCCCGGACCGGCCGGGACGCCCTCACGGCCGCGGAGTGGCGGGTGGTCGAACTCGCGGTGCAGGGAAGGACGAACGCCGAGATCTGCGACGGCCTGCACCTCGCCCGCCGCACCGTGGAGACCCACCTGACCAGTGCCTACCGCAAGCTCGACGTGGCCAGCCGGACCCAGCTCGCGGCGCGGCTGGGCGGGGCGGGGGCGGCGCCGCCCGACTGAGCCCCGTGGTGCCGTGTTCGTGGTCTTCCACGATGCCCGGTGCGGGGGCGGCCCGGCAGGGTGGTGGACGTGCCGGGCCGGTCCCCGTCCGGCCCGGCACGCGAAAGCAGCTCGTGTGCGCCGCGGTTGACCGCGCGGCGCCCGACCGAAAGGCATCACTCCATGCAGTCCACCGCACGCCCCGCCGCCCGCCGGACCCTCACGGTCCTGGCCGCCACCGCCGCACTCGCCCTGGCCGCGCCCGCCGCCGCGACCGCCGCCGCCGCACCCGCCGCCGGCCCCGCCCCGGCCGCCGCCGCCGTGGCGCAGCCGCGGGCCGCCGGCCTCCAGGCCAACCAGCTGTGGAAGCTGCGCAAGCGGGACAGCCGCTACGAGATCGTCAACGTGCACAGCGACCTGTGCCTGATGGTCAAGGGCGGATCGAGGGACAACGGCGCCGCGGTCGTCCAGAACGAGTGCGGCACCGCGTCGGAGAAGCTGTGGCGCGCCGAGGCCACCGACGGCGGCACGTACATCCAGCTGCGCAACGCCTACTCCGGCAAGTGCCTGGACATCTCCGGCGGCCGGGCCTACAACGGCGCCAAGCTGATCCAGTACGACTGCACGGGCGCGCTGAACCAGAAGTGGTGGGACACCGACGGCATCAACGGCGACCCCGGTTTCTGGATCAGCGGCACCACCCCGTCCGGCGCCCCCACCTGGATGTGCATGGACAACCCCGGGTGGAGCAGCACGCCCGGCACCCAGGCAGCGATCTGGCAGTGCGTCTCCTGAAGGCCCCGGAGCGCCGGGCCGTGTCCACCGCCGGGGTCGCGGGCCCGGGTCAGTTCCAGAGGTCGTACGTCACCTCGTGCGGCAGGGGTGCGGGTGCGGTGTCGGTGTAGACGATCCTGAGCTTCGTGAAGTGCGGGGTGCCGGGCTGGGACGGCCAAGGCCGGGGGACGCTCAGCGTCACGGTGACCGGATATGCACGGAACTTGCCGGCCGCGCAGTACGGCACGCAGTCGTTCACCATGTCCGTGCCCGTGGCCGTGGCGGTCTGCCGGCCCCAGCCGGTCCAGTGGAGGTCGGTCAGGCGGTTGTTGCCGTCGCCGCAGGCGAGGAGGAAGTCCGCGGGCCGCACCTGGGGCTTGGCGAAGCAGTCGACGACCACCACGGTGCCCGCCGGTGTCGCGCTGGGCGACGCGGTCACGCGCGGCGGCGGGGCGGACGCGGCGCCGGGTGCGGACGCGGCCAGCGGCAGGGCGAGCGCGGCGGCGGTGCCGAGCACGGCTGCCGGCATGAGGCGCGGGCGTCGTCGACGGCGACCGGCCGTGGGCGGACGGGCCTGTGCAGCGTCCATGGGCTCTCCTCACCTCGCCCGGGCCTGCGCGACGGCGGTCGGCCGCCCCGCCCTTCGACGCTAGCAGCACGCCCGGCACCCCGCCGCTCGGCCCAGGGCCGGGCGGCGGGGTGTCGTGCGTACGCCCCCCGGGGCGGCCGGGACGCCGGTGGACCGGCCGCCGGGGCCGGGACAGGCGCAGCCGCAGCCGCCTGCGCTTCACCCGAACGACCCGGTGCGATCGCGGGGGGCCGGGGTGGAGGTCATGATCGGGAGGTCGTTCCTGTGGTTGCCGTACCCCCCCGCGCGGAAGGACACCGGTGAGCGCCCACCCCCTCGCGAGCCCGGCCCCCGGACCGCCTTCAGCCGCCCCGCACGCGGTGCCGGCCGGACGCGTCCGGCGTTGCGCGCAGGACGGCGCGCCATGACGAGACGGCGCTGGACGCACCGCCGGCCGACGGCCGCCGCCGTGGCCGCGGTGATGATCATCGTGTACTTCCTGCTGCCCATCGACGCGCTGGGGCCGCACCGGGCCGGGGTGAGCTGGACCGTCCTCGTGGCGACGCTCACGGCCGTGGCCGCCCTGCTGCTGCGGCAGATCCGCAACGTGGTGACCGAACGGCCGGGCACCCGGCCGGGCATCTTCATCGCGCTGCTGATCCTCCTGACCGTCCTCGTCTTCGCCGCGGCGTACCACGCCCTCGCGCAGCACCCCGGCGAGTTCAACTCGCTCTCGACGCGGCTGGACGCCCTCTACTTCACCGTCGTCACGCTCGCCACGGTCGGGTACGGGGACATCGTGCCCACCGGGCAGACCGCCCGCGGTCTGACGCTCGTCCAGATCCTCTACAGCTTCGTGTTCCTGACGGCGGCCGCCTCGGCGATGAGCCAGCGGCTGCACAAGCAGTTGCTGCGGCGGCCGCAGCGCGAGGGCGGTGCCGCGGACGAGACGCTGCCCGACGGACCGGAGGGCGACCCCGGCGACGGTCCGGGCGACGACCCCGGCGAGGCGGCCGGCGGGAACGGGGGGCGGTAGCGGGGCGCCGTCGCGGTGGCGGCGACCGGTTGTCAGTGGGGGGCGCGAGGATGTGTCCGTACCGCTGAACCGGCACGATCCAGGGGGGATCCCATGCCCGCATCCACCACCGCGCCCGTCGACCTGCCCACCGGCTGGTGCGCCACCGACCTGGGTCCCTACCGGCCGTGCGGATCCACCTACGAGGTCTACTCGTCGGAAGGCCTGCCCGTCCTGGACCCCGCCCTTCTCGACGGCGGCTTCGGGTGGCTCGGCGGGCCGGGCGACCGGGCTTCGGGGCACGCCGCGCACCTGGCGGCGCTGGAGGCGGAGTTGGCGCCCCTGGGACTGCGCCTGCCCGCGGACTTCCGCACGTTCTACGGCAGCGCGCGCCTGTGCGGCGCGTTCGACGAGGTGTCGGTGACGGCCTGCTGGAGCGACCTGTCCCGGCCGCTGCGCAGCCCGGTGGAGGACGGGGCCCGGCTCGTGCGGTTCCTGCGGGACCAGCAGGACTGCGTCCTGTGGTACCTGTACCTGCGCCCGTCCGGGGAGGCGTTCGTGGTCTGCTCGCCGGCGGACTTCGCGTACGCGGAGGGGCTCGACGGCGAGCGGGCGGCCGCCTTCCGGGACGCGGCGGCGGGTTCGCTGCTCCGGTGCGCCGGGACGTTCCAGGAGTTCGCCTGCCGGTTCGTCGTGGAGAACGAGCTGTGGTCGTACCTGCACGAGAGCGACGCCGACGGCCCGCTCGCCCCGTACCTGCGCGACTACCTGGACCGGTACGCGGCCACGGCCTCCTGACGCGGGACCGGGGGCCGCGGATCGGCGGGGCGGCGGCCGGGGGACGCCGGCCGGCCGCGGAGCGGGGGTCAGTGGCCGGTGGTCGACCAGTGGGTGGCGTCGTCGGACGGCCTGGGCGAGTAGTGGATCACGCCGTAGGTGCGCCCCACCGCGATGAGCTTGGTGTTCAGACCGGAGTGCGGCGTGGTGGCGATGGTGACCCGGCGACCGGAGTGGTCGGTCACGGTGATGCTGCGCGCCGACCAGGTGGTGCTCATGTCGATCGCGAGCCCGCGTACGTGGAGGCTGGTCAGGGAGGGTGCCACCTTCAGGCCCGTGATCTTGAAGGCCTTGACCATCGCGGTGGCGGCGGCGAGGGACGCGGCCTTGTCGTACGTGCCGTTCGCGTCGGTGTGCTGCCAGCAGATGTCGACCCCGGCCTGCCCCTTGGCGGGCTTGAACGCCGGCACCTTGTCCGCGGAGATCTGCTTCTTCCAGATCAGCCAGGCGTAGTGCATCATGTACGCCCGCTGCACCGGGCGGCGGGTGGCCTCCGGAGTGACCGAGATGCCGCCGCCGCGCATGGCCCGGACGAACGCGTCGACGTCACCGCGGAACCCGTCCGCCAGGTCGGCCGTACTGGTCCGGGTCGGGAACCGGGCCACCCAGGGGGACCCGCTGAGCGCCTTGGCGGTACAGGTGCGGACGTAGCCGAGCGTGCCCGAGCTGTCGTGGCAGGTGGCGCCCGACCGGACCGTGACCGTCCACGCGATGGTGTAGCTCTTGGGCGCCAGGAACGGGCTCGGCTTGGTGTACTCGTGCTTCACCGGTGCCAGGGTGCTTCCGTTCGGTCCCCCGTTGAAGTCGAAGGACGTGGTGGCCCCGTCGCCCCAGGTGGCCTTGAAGGAGAAGGTGCAGGCGCTGGTGTCGCCGTTGCTGGTCATCTTGAACGCCACGTTCGGGTCGGAACTGGCGCAGTTCGGGATCGACTTCTTGAAGCAGGGTGTATCGGCCGCGGAGAGGTCGCTGCCGCCGTCGGCGAGCACGACCGTCGCGGACGTGGCCGCCGGACGGGTGTCGGCCGAGGCGGTCCCGGCGGCGACGGCCAGGACGGCGACCGCGAGGGCCGCGGCCCAACGCCGCCGGCGGACCGCCGGCCTCTTCGGATGTGCGCGACGCACGGTCGGACGAGATGACAAGGGAATCTCCCCCCAGTGGTGGTGATGCGGGTGGTCCGGCCCGTGAGGTCGGGGCGGTCCGTCGGCTCAGGCGAAGGCCCGGAGCCAGGTGTCGCCGGGCGGGGGTACGAAGAAGTAGCCGCCGCCGACGGTCAGGAGGTACGTGGCCATGGCCTCGCCCGCGAGGCGGTGCTGGACGGCCTCGAAGCCGGTGACCGGGTCGCGCTGGAAGCAGGAGAAGAGCAGGCCCTCGGGGTGGCTGTAGCTGCGCCGGACCAGGGGCGGCGGACGGCGGCGGTCCGGAGCGGCCCGGCGGACGTGGGAGTCGAGCGGCGTGCGGCGTCCCGCCGGGTCGGCGGCGAAGTCGGGGCGTTCGGTGGCGGGGGTTCCGTCCAGCCACCGGCCGTCACGGCGGCGGCCGATGACCCGCTCCTGTGCGGCGAGGCTGTCGCGGTCCCACAGCTCGGCGGCGATCTGCACCAGGCGCACGACCTGGTAGCTGCCGCCGGCCGCCCACTCCGGTTCGCCGTCGCCCGGGCGGACGAGGGTGCGCTCGGCGGTGGCCCGTTCGCCGTCGGGGTTGCCGAAGCCCTCGGTGAAGTGGAAGGGGTTGCGGGCCAGGCCGCGGCCGTCGACGACCCGGCTGTCGGGCCGGTGGCCGGCGGCCCGCCAGCGCGGGCGCCAGCCGGGCAGTGCCGCCAGCACCCGGGCGGCCCGCTCCCGGGCCTGGGCGGGGTCGCGCCCGCCCAGCTGCACGAGCACCTGGCCGTGGGTGCGGGCCGGGTCGAGGAGGTCGCCCGGGAAGGCCGGCATGTCACGCAGTCGGCGGGGCCGCACCTCCGTACCGCCGCCCGCTCCCGTGCCGCCGCTCCCTCCCGTGCCGCTCCCCCGCCCGTCCCCGCCGGCGGCAGCCGGGCCGAACGCGGCCGCGCCGAGGGCGATACCGCCCCCGTCCGGCTCGGCCGCGCCGACCGCCGCCGCGAGGGCGGCCAGTTCCGCGCGGCCGGGCGGCCGGCCGTGGACGGTGTCCAGGGCGACCAGCTCGGCCGCCACCGGGGGCTCGGCGCCCCGCAGTTGGGGCGGGAGCGCCACGGTGGCGGCGCTCCCCGCGGCCGGTGCGCAGCCGGCGGCACCGAGGGCCGCACCCGCCGCGCCACCGGCCGTGGCCAGGGCCGGCAGGCCGGCGAGCACGGTGCGCCGCCTCATCCGCGGGCCCCCTCGCCGGTGGGCCGCCGCACGAGCGACACCGACCACACGTCCCCGGGCCCCACGCCGTCGCCCTCGTGGGCGTCGGCGCCGAGGGCCGTCACCAGGGCGCCCGTGGCGGGGACCCGCCACCGGGTGAACGGCGCCGCGGAGGGGTCGTCCAGCGGGACGATCCGCACGCCCTCCGCCGCGAGCGCACCGGTCAGCTCCGCGAGCGGGGTACGGGGGGCGAACCTCCCGTACGCCCGGGCCAGCGGGGCCGGTACGAGCGGTCCGGTCGCCCCCTCGGCGGCGTGCGCGAGCCGGTGCACCTGGACCGAGGCGGCCAGGCACCGCCACCGGCCGTGGCCCTCCTCGGCGAACGACAGCTCCACCAGCCCGTGGTCGCGCCGCATCCGCCCGCGCCGGACGTCCTCGAGGTGGTCCGCGCCGAGCGCGGCCGCCCAGGCGTCGGGGCCGGCGTCGGGCCCGACATCGAGGATGCGGCCGTCCCGGCAGACGTCCCGCAGGAAGTCGAGCCCGGTCATCACATCCTCCCCAGGGCCTTGATGAGGAAGTTCATCTCCGCCGCCCGGCCGATCGCGTTCGCTCCCCAGTCACCCATCGCCATGCTGTTGCGCGCGGACGTCGCCTTGCTGATCAGGTCCGTGCGCAGGCGGACGTCGGTGCGCAGGGCGTCCAGGACGGCCTGGACCTGCTTGGGGCTCGCGGTCCCGTTGCTGAGGCGGATGGCCTCGGCGCCGATCCCTCCCGCGTGGTTGGGGAAGACGCGGACCTCGGCGCCGCCGACGTGCAGGTGCGCGCCCTTGTTGGCCCAGTCCTGGGCCGCGACCGAGGCCCGGATGGGTCCGCAACCGCTGTTGTGCACCAGGACCGGGGTGCCGCCGGCCAGCACGTGGTAGGTGTGCGGGCCGGTCACGGTCAGGTTGAACACGGTCGCCGGCCGCTCCTCGGCACGGACCGCGGCCACCCGGGCCTCGGTGCCCCCGGCGGTGCGCAGCAGGTCGCCGGGGCGCAGGTCCTCGGCGTCGGCCCAGACCCGGTACTCCGGGAGCCAGAAGGGATGTTCGGCGGTGGCGGTGACGGTGGCTCCGGTGCCGTCGGCGGCCCGGACGGAGACGTGCACGAGGTGTTTGTCGCCGGTGCCGCGGATGAGGGTGGTGACCTCGGCGGCGCCGGCGGCGCCGGTCTCGGGGTCGGCCGCGTACACGCGGTCGCCGGTGCGGACCCGTTCGATCGGCTCGGTGGTGCCGTCGGCCATCAGGACGGGCGTGCCCGCGGTGAAGCTGTTGGGTGCGCGGCACACCTCGGCGGCCCGCTTGAGCCACTTGGAGCCGGACAGCAGCGGTCCGAGCATGCCCATGGCGCAGCCGGTGAGGGCGGAGGTCCCGACCTGGCCCCAGTCGACCTTGCGGCCGGACAGGCGCTGGACGCCGTAGTCCACGGCGGCGTCGACGGCGGCTCCGACGAGGCAGCCGGCGAGCAGCGGGAAGTTGCCGGAGGGGTCGGTGTAGGTGGTCGGCGAGGACAGCGCGTACTGGTAGAGGTTGCTGCCGCCTTCGTGTCCGGCGGGGTCCTGGGAGAGGAACCGGCCGGTCTGCGGGTCGTAGTAGCGGGCCCGGTAGTACATGAGCCCGGTGCCGTCGGCCTCGCGGCCCGTGAAGGTGTACGGGTTGGTGGTGGCCGCGCCGCTGCGGGTGACGGTGCCGCCCGGGTCGTAGGTGTAGCGGGTGGTGACCTTGCCCGCGGCGTCGGCCAGGCCGACGACGGATCCGAGGGCGTCGGTCAGGTAGACCTGGGTCCTGCCGCCGGCGGTGCGGGTGCGGAACTCGTCGACACCGCTGGTGGCGACGGTCGCGGCGGTGCCGCCCGAACCGGTCTGCTCGACCAGCGGGTTGCTGCCGTCGGTGAGGAACTTCCGCTCGGTGCCGCCGATGTCGGCGGCGACGCGGTCGCCGAGGGGGCCGTAGTCGAAGGTGGACTTCTTGCCGCCCTTGGTCAGGCCGGTCAGCTGGTCGCGGCCGTTCCACTGGTAGGTGCGCAGTCCGTCGGCGGTGAGACGGCCCTCCTTGTCGTAGGTGAAGGAGCGGCCGGCGAAGGTGGTGAGGCGGTTGGCCTTGTCGAAGGCCGAGCCGGACTCCGCCGCGGGCAGGGCGACGCTCGCCAGGGAGCCGGTGAGCGCGGTCTGGAGGCCGCGGGCGTCGCGGGTGTACTTCAGGTCGCCGACCTGGGCGGTGCCGCGGGTGTAGGCGAGGGTCGCGATCTGGCCGGCCTTGTCGTAGCCGGTGGTGCGGGTGATGCCGCCGGGCAGGGCGGCGGTCTTCTCGCGGCCGGCCTTGTCGAGGGTGAAGGTGATCGGCTCGGTGCCGGTCTTGAGGCCGGTGAGCAGGTCGGAGGTGTCGTAGGTGTACGTCGTGGTGGTGCCGGCGGCCGTCATGCCGGTGCGGCGGTCGGCGGCGTCGTAGGTGTAGGTGACCTTGCCGGTGGGGCCGGTGGTGGCGGTCACCCGGTCGTGGGCGTCGTAGGTGAAGGACTGGGTGCCGGCGGCCGTGTCGGTGATCTTCGACGGGAGGTCGACGGCGTCGTACGTGGTCGTCGTCGTGCCGGCCCCGGCCTCGGTGACCTTGGTGGTGCGGCCCAGGGCGTCGTACTCGGAGGTGGCCTTCTGGCCGAGCCGGTTGACGGCCTCGGTGATCCGCCCGGCCTTGTCGTACACGAAGGAGGCCCTGGCGCCGAGGGGATCGGTGGCCGACGTGGGCCGGTCGGCGGTGTCGTACGCCCAGGTGGTGGTGTTCCCGCGGGCGTCGGTGAGGGCGGTGGTGTTGCCGTTCTTGTCGTAGGTGAAGGAGGTGCGGGAGCCGAGCGGGTCGGTGACCGAGGTGGTCTGGTTGAGCCTGTCGTAGGCCACGCGGGTGCGGGAGCCGGCCGCGTCGGTGAGCAGGACGGGGCGGCCGGCGGCGTCGCGGTACTGGGTGCTGGTGGCGCCGGCGGCGTCGGTGACCGCGCTCAGTTCGCCGTCCCGGTAGGTGAAGCGGGTGACGGTCCCGGACGGGTCCTTCACGGTCTCCACCTGGCCGGTGGGCAGGTGGGTGAAGACGGTGGCGCGGCCTGCGGCGTCGGTGGACCTGGTGAGGTTGCCGAGGTCGTCGTAGGCCAGGCGGGCGGTGTGGCCGAGGGCGTCGGTCACGGCGGTGGGCAGGTCGTTCGGGCCGTCGAACACGGTCCTGGCGACGGTGCGGGCGTTCGGGGTGCCGGCCAGCTCGGTGGTGGACGTGATGTTGTCGTGGGCGTCGTAGGTGAACGCGGTGCGCCGGCCGAAGGGGTCGGTGACGGCGTCGACGCGGTGGTGGTCGCCGCGGGTGAGGACGGTGCGGCGGGCGAGCGCGGTGCCGTACGCGAGGGTGTCGGCGACGGCGTACCCGGAGTCGTCGAACTCGACGCGGCGGACGGTGCCGTCGGGCTGCTTGGCGCGGGTGTCGACGATGCGGCCGGCGGCGTTCTTGCGGTACGTGAAGCCGTAGGCGGCGCCCTCGGTGAGGGTCTGCCGGGTGACCCGGCCCTCGGCGTCGTAGGTGTTCTTCAGGTAGGTGATGCCGCGGGCGTCGGTGGCCTGGGTGATGCGGTTGGTGGTGCCGTCGTAGGTGTAGGTGGACGTCCTGCCCGCCGGGTCGGTGACGGTGGCGAGGCGGCCGACCGGGTCGTAGGTGTACGTGACCTTGCGGCCGGCGTTGTCGCGGGCGCCGGTGACGCGGCCCTCGGCGTCGTGGGTGAACTTGATCCAGCGGCCGCCGGGGATGTCGACGCGGACGACCGGGCCCTTGGAGCCGCTGTCCATGCGGGTCAGGACGGTCTTGTTGCCGAACCGGTCGCGGATCTCCTTGAGGGGCGAGTACCAGGGGAAGACCCAGGTGCTGCCGTCGGGGAACTTCAGGTCCCAGGTGCCGGTCTGGACGATCTTCGTGCCGCGGAACGCGGCCGGCGAGTCGAGGGGTTCGAAGACGGCGTCGCTGTAGGAGGTGCCGGGCGAGGTGCGCACGAAGTGCACCTTGGAGCCGCCGGGCAGGTAGAGGTCGACCTCCTGGTACTGCTTCTCGGAGTGGAGGAAGACGTTGTACGACAGGTCGCGGCCGATGCCGAAGGCGCGCTTGCGGGTGTCGCCCTGCCAGTAGGTGCGGGACACCTCGGCGGTGCCGAGGTCACCGGAGACGGCGAGGTCGGTGCGGGCGTCGGTGAGCAGTCCGGTGGCGAGGTCGACGGGGTCGCCGGAGAGCCAGTCGACGGCGTCCTTGATGCGTGAGGTGTCGAACGGCATCAGGTCGCCGGTGTTGAACATGGCGCCGTGGAACGACCACACGCGGGTCTTGGGGTCGGGGACGACCTGCTTGGCGTCGGCGGAGACGCGGCCGTAGCCGTAGACGTGCCAGCCCTTGCCCTTGGGGTCGTAGTCCATGAACTCCACGCGGGTGCCGGCGGGTTCGTGGGTGTAGTTCGGGTAGACGATCTGCGCGCCCTTGGGGAACACGTACGTCCCGCCGGGCTGGACGGTGAAGTAGACGGGGACCACGCCGCGGCGGGGCAGCGGGAACGGGGCCCGGTCCAGCGGGATGGCGGTGATGCCGAGCTCGGTGACGACGCGGCCGTTCTCGTCGCGGACCACCGAGCCCTTGGGGATGCGCACTTCGAGGCCGGGGATGCGCGGGGTGGTGAGCACCACGTCGCGGGTGGCCGGGGCCGCGAAGCGGGTGGTGTGGGCGGTGTCGAGGGCGGTCATCCACACCGGGAAGCCGAGGTCGGTGCGCTGTCCGGCGCGCGGGTGCACGCGGATGTCGTAGCGGCCGTAGTGGCGGGCGCCGGTGTTCGCGGTGGCGCCGTCGACGGTGACGGTGGTGGTGTGCGGGTCGATGCCGGCGAGCAGGAACCGGCCCTGGGCGTCGGTGCGGGAGGTCTTGCCGTCGGCCCGGACGGTGACGCGGGGCAGCGGGTGGCCGTCGAGCGTCAGGACGAGTCCGGTCAGGGCGGTGGTGCCGGCCGGGGCCGGCAGCGGGCTCGGGGCGTGCGGCGCGGGGCCGCGGCGGGTGGTCCAGTCGCGGCCCGCGAGCTGGTCCTTGCCCGGGCGCCAGACGTCGGGGCCGGCGGGCTCGGCGGCGCGGGGCGCGGCCGGGGCGGGGGCCGCGGCCGGGGCGGCCTTGCCAGGCGCGGGGTGCACGGCGGCCGCCGGGGTGGTGCTCAGGCCGAGGGTGAAGGTGCCGGTGCGGCCGTCGTAGGGCGCGGCCGTGAGGACGTACCGGCCGGTAGCGGGCAGCTCGGGCAGGGTGGAGGAGGTGGCGGTGTCGGAGACGTACCGCTCGTCGAGGAGCCAGCGGCCGTCCGGGCCCCAGACGGACAGGTACCAGTAGTACGGAGAGGCGCCGATGTCGAGGGTGAGGCGCTGTCCGGCGGTGCCGTCGAAGGTGTAGCGGGCGTTCTGGCCGACGGCGGCGACGGCGGCGCTCTTGCGGGCGCCGCCGACGGTGAGGGTGCCGCCGAGGGCGTCGGGGCGCAGGACGGCGGTGGTGCTGCCGGACAGGGCGTCCTCGGGCTGGACGGTGACCTCGGCCGTGCCGGCGGCCATCGGGGCGCGCAGGTTGACCTCGGACTCGTTGTTCGTGGTCGCGACGTACGTGTCGGTGGTGGCGCCGGGGGGCCGGAAGGAGATCCGGGAGTAGCCGGTGCCGGGGGCGCCCAGGCGTACCGAGGCGCCGTCGCCGGCCCGGGCCTTGACGGTGAAGACGAGCGGCTGGCCGGGGCGGGTGGTGGTGCCGGTCCTGACCGTGTCGGCGACGAGCGGTCCGATCCGGGCGGGCTCGCTCAGCCACAGGGTGAGGGAGCCGGTGGCGCCCTGGTACGGGGTCGCGGTCAGCTTGTAGGTGCCGCCCGGGGTGAGGCGACCGAGGTGGAACACGTCGCCGCCGTTGGCGCCGATGGTGCCGAGGTAGCGTCCGCTGGGGTACTCCGGGCCGAAGAGGGTGAACTCGACCGACTGGGGCACGGTGCTGCCGGTGGCGGCGAAGCTGAGCGGGGCGGTGCCGGCGGTGAAGGTGGCGCTCAGGTGCTGGCCGACCCGGCCGATGCTCTTGGTGAGCGCGGCGGCGCCGGGCTTGAGCGTGGTGGTCAGGTCGGAGGACAGGGTGAGCCCCACGGTGCCGGTGACCGCGCCGGTGGGCACGACGGTGACGGTGTGCGTGCCGGTCTCGCGCAGGTCGCGCAGGGTCAGGCCCTCGTTGCGCCCGCTGTAGACGTACGTGTCGCGGACGACGGAGGCGCCGGAGGGGGCGATCACGGAGACCTTGACCGTCTCGGAGAGGCTGTTGGCCACGCCGAGGCTGAGGCTGGTGCCGGCGGCGGCGACGAAGGAGCCGCGGGCCTCCTGGCCCGGCCGGGTGAGCGTCACGGTGGTGGGCGCGCCGGTGGTGGTGAGCTTCGGGGCGGTCACGGGGCGCGAGAGGGTCACGCGGGCCTGCCCGGTGTCCCGGCTGCCGGGGGCGAGGAGCAGGCTGTAGCGGCCGGTGAGGGGGAGGTCGGAGGCCGAGAAGCGGGGCGCGGTGCCGTAGAGGAACGCGGTGTAGCCGACCTGGTTGCCGTTGGGGTCGCGCAGTTCGGCGTTGACCGTGGAGCGGAAGGTGGACTCGGTCAGGCCGAATGAGGCGCTGTCGCCGGTCTTGGCGTCGAAGCGGACCTCGGTGAGGTTGCCGCCGTTGACGACCTTGACCAGGGGCGGAGTGGTGTCCGTGAAGGACGTCGTGGTGCTGGACTCGACCTCGCCGCTGCCGGTGTACGGGACGTTGAAGGGGTTGGCGGAGCCGGCCCGGCCGTCGGGGGTGGTGACCTGCACGAGGCCGGTGGTGGCGCCGGGCGGGACCTTCACCGTGAGGGTGGTGGCGGTGCGGCCGGTGACCTGGGCGAGCCGGCCGTTGAAGCGGACCACGTTGTCGGAGGTCACGGTCGAGAACCCGGAGCCGCGCAGGACGACCGCGGAGCCGGGGTATCCGGCCGGCGGCTCGACGGCCTTGAGGACGGGGCCCTTTCCGGCGGGGGCGAACGTCTCGGGGGCCGTGGCGGTGCGGCTGCCGACGGTGACGGCGACCTTGCCGCCGCCCGCGCCGGTGGGGACCTTCACGACCAGGCGGGTGCGGGTGGCGCCGGTGACGGTGGCGGCCTTGCCGCCGAGGGTGACCTTGTTCGAGGCGGCGGTGGTGGAGAAGCCGGTGCCGGAGAGCGTGACGCGGGCGCCGGCGGCGGCCCGCGGGGGCACGAGGGAGAGCACCGACAGGGTGCTGGAGCGGTAGCGGTCGACGGCGAGGCGGTTGCCGGCGGCGTCGTAGCGGTAGCGGGCGGTCTCACCGGCGGGGTCGGTGACGCCGACCAGGCGGCCGGTCGCGTCGTACGCGTAGACGGCGTTGTTCGTGGCGGTCGCGCCCGTGTCGGGGGCGGCCGGGCCCTGCGCGGGCGGTGGGGAGTGGCGCGGTGGGGCGGCGGGTTCCGCCGCCGGTCTCGGGGTGGGCCGGTCGGTGGCCGCCCGGGCGGAGACCGTTCCCCCCAGCAGCGCGAGTCCCAATAAGCCCACCACGAATGCGCGGGCACGCGTGCCTGACCTGACGTCCATCGACGCCCCTCCCCCGGAAGTGCTCGGCCCGCACCCCCGTGCGGGACCGCCAGGCTAGGCTCAACTCCCCCTCCACGTCCGGAATTTGTGTGAATTCCGTGAGGAGGACGTGAAGGGGGAGGTGAGGGCGGGTGGGGGCCCTGCCGGGTCAGTCGGTGGCGGCGCCGAACCACTGGGGCAGGTGGGCGAGCAGGTCGTCCTGGTCGTCGCCGGCCCACGCCACGTGGCCGTCCGGCCGGAGCAGTACGGCCGGAGCGTCCAGCTCGTCGCTGACGTCGACGACGTGGTCGACCCGGTCCGCCCAGCCGTCCACCGACAGGCGGCCGGTCTGGTCGAGGAGCAGCCCGCGGCCGCCGTGCAGCAGCGCGTACAGGCGGCCGCGCTTGAGGCCGACGTCCCGCAGCCGCCGGCCGAGCAGGTCGTGGCCCTCGCCGAGGTCGTAGCGGACGCCCGTCGCGGTGATCATCTCCGTGACGTAGCGGTTGACCTCCTCGAAGTCCATCAGCCGGGCGAGCAGCTCCCGGAGCGCGGTCGCCCCCGGGTCGGTGCCCAGCAGCGTGATCTGCGCGCGGGTGTTCTCCAGGACGCGGGCGCCGACCGGGTGCCGTTCGGCGTGGTAGCTGTCGAGCAGCCCGTCGGGAGCCCAGCCGGCCACCTCCGCGGCGAGCTTCCAGCCGAGGTTGAAGGCGTCCTGAACCCCCAGGTTGAGACCCTGCCCGCCGGTCGGCGGGTGGATGTGCGCCGCGTCGCCGACGAGCAGCACCCGGCCGACGCGGTAGCGCTCGGCCTGCCGGGTCGCGTCGCCGAACCGGGACAGCCAGCGGGGCGAGTGCATCCCGAAGTCGGTGCCGGCGACGGCGCGCAGCTGCCGGCGGAACTCCTCGGGGGTCGGCGCGGCGGTCCGGTCCTCGCGGACCCCGTCGGCGGGTACGACGACCCGGTACGTCCCGTCCCCGAGCGGGGTGGCTCCGAAACGCGGCTGGGTCCTGTTGACCTCCGCGACGACGGCTGCGATCGTCGCCGGGTCCTCGCCCAGCCCCGTCTCGCCGAGCATCGTCTCGACCCGCGCGGGCTCGCCCGGGAAGGCGACGCCGATCGCCCTGCGCACCGTACTGCGGCCGCCGTCGCACCCGACGACGTAGCGCGAGCGCAGCCGCGTGCCGTCCGTCAGCTCGACGGTCACCCCGTCCCCGTCCTGCTCCAGCCCGGACACCTCGTGGCCGCGCCGGAGGTCGGCGCCGAGTTCGCGGGCGCGCTCCTCCAGCAGCCGCTCGGTGACGGGCTGCTGGATCGCGAGGCCGTACGGGTGGGCCGTGTCCAGACTCTCCGGCCACGGCTTGGCGATACCCCCGAAGAGGCCGCCGACCTGGAACGTGCCGCTGACCTCGCGGAACCGTTCCAGCAGGCCGCGCTGGTCCATGATCTCGACGCTGCGCGCGTGCAGGCCCTGGCCCCGGGGCTGCCCGGTCCGCTCCGTCAGCTTCTCCAGCACGACCACGGCCACGTCGTGCAGCCGCAGCTCGGCCGCCAGCATCAGGCCGGTCGGACCGCCACCTACGACGATCACGTCGATCATCGGATTCCCCCATTCGACGAATTCAGCTCTGGCGGAGGCCCGCCTTCCCCGCAGGACCGCGGTTTCCGCAGGTGGTGGGCCTCGCCGGGAGATTCTGGACCATGATCGGGGCCTTGCCGCAAGCCCCCCGGTGCGCTATATCTTGATCATGGCGGGGACGGGACGAACTCCTCGCCTCCGCTGTTCCCGTCAGCGGTTCCGTCAGCGCCCGGAGCGCCGGTGCCGGCGGAGGTACCAGACGGCGCCGACGGCCAGCGAGAGGCCCGTGACCGACACCGCGAGGACGGGCCAGCGCGAGTCCCTCAGGTCGGCGACGACGACCAGGGCGAGCGCCCCGAGGGGCAACAGGAGCGAGGCGGCGGCGCGCACGACCGCCGCGATCATCCCGGGGTCCGAGGCGACGGCGTGCAGGTCGCCGACGGCCTCCGGTACCGACCAGGTCCCGCCCGCCGCCTCCGACCGGTAGAAGTCGACGGTGCGCTCCGCCAGTTGGCCCGTCGAGCGGTGGTAGGAGAACCCCAGGTACGGCAGCCACACCAGCGGGGCGACGAACCCCACGACGACCACCGCGATCACCAACGCCCAGCGGGCCACCTTCACCGGCGTCCGGGTCGGTTTCCCGCTCGGGCCGAGCAGTCCGAGCAGGTACGCCATGCGGCGGACCGTGGTCCACAGCGCGGCGGCCCCGGACGGCCGCCGGTCCGCGGAGCGGCCGCCGGCGGCGTCCGTGCGGGCCGCCATCGCGCCGAGCGCCGCACGGGCGGCGGGGACGTCCGGGTGGGCGCCCTGGATCACCAGCAGCTCGGCCGTGCGGTCGGGGGACGCCGCGTCGCGGCCGGCCACCGCGGCGATCTCCAGGGCCATGCGCAGCTGCGCCAGCAGGGCGGCGCAGAACGCGAACGGGATGAGCAGCATGAACGGTCCGCCCACGAAGGCGCCCTCGGTCACCACCACGCGCCGGCCGCGGCCGATCACCAGGTTGCGGAGCTGGTCGGGGTCCGCGTCCGGGTGCTCGGCGCGGATCTTGGCGACCGTACGGGCGGCGCGGCCGCCGAGCCGGCGGGAGGCGAACGAGGCCAGGATCTCGGGCAGGTGTCCGGGGTCGGCGAGCATCGAGCGCAGCAGCCACCGCGCCAGGCGCTCGTCGCGCTCGCCGGGGCCGGCGGCCGCCGTTGCGCCGGCCGAGCGGCCGGGCCGCGTGTCCGCCCCCTCCGTGTCCGCCCCGTCCGTGACGGCGGGCCGCGCGGTGCCGGGCCCGGGGACACCTCGGGGTGTCTCGGAGGCCATGGCTCCATTGTCCCCGCAGGGGGGACGGGACACCTGCGCCGCGGCAGGCCGGTGAGTGGGGGAGGCTCTTGACGGGGTGGGGCAGGCTGGTCCGGAGGCCGGGGGACCCGCCGCGGCCGCTACGCGGACCGGCGGGCGGCGGCCAGGGCGCGCAGGACGGCGTCCGGGCCATCCTTCCTGGTCACCCCGTACGTGTGCGCGCCGGGGGTGCCCGGGCCGGCCCCCGGACGGTCAGCCGGCCGGCGGCTCCTGCGCGGCGAGCCGTTCCGCGGCCCGGGTGATGTTGCGGGCCATGCCGCCGAACACGACGGCGTGGAACGGGGACACGCTCCACCAGTAGAGGTGGCCCAGCAGCCCGCGGGGGTGGAACAGGGCCCGCTGCCGGTAGCGGGTCCGAACACCGGGCGGGCCCTCGGCGCCGGCAGGGCCGTCCGGGACCGCGTGCGGGTCGACGTACATCTCCAGCCAGGCCAGCCCCGGCAGCCGCATCTCCGCCCGCAGGCGCAGCAGTCGGCCCGGCTCGATCTCCTCCACCCGCCAGAAGTCCAGCGAGTCCCCCACCCGCAGCCGGGCCGCGTCACGACGGCCGCGCCGGATGCCGGCGCCGCCGGCCAGGCGGTCGAGCCAGCCGCGCACCGCCCAGGCCAGCGGGAAGGAGTACCAGCCGTTCTCGCCGCCGACGCCCTCGATGATCCGCCACAGCTCACCCGGACCGGCGGCGGTGTCGCGGGACCGGCGATCGGTGTAGAGGCTGCCGCCCGCCCAGTCCGGGTCGGTGGGCAGCGGGTCGCTCGGGGCGCCCTGGAGCGAGGCGTTGGACCAGCGGGTGGTCACGTTCGCCTCGCGCACGCGTTGGAGGGCCAGCTCCAGGGACCGGTCGAAGCCGACGGGGTGGCCGGGCGGGTCGGGCACGTGCCGGGCGATGTCGTGGTCCCGGCACACGACCTCGTGGCGCAGGGACTCGGCCAGCGGTCGGGCCAGCGCGGGCGGGACGGGTGTGACGAGTCCGATCCAGAGGCTGGACAGGCGTGGAGTGAGCATCGGCACCCGCACGATGAACCGCGGGGGCAGTCCGGCGATCGCCGCGTACCGGTGCATCATCTCCTCGTACGTGAGGACGTCCGGGCCGCCGATGTCGAAGGCGCGGTCGACCTCCGGGGCCATGTCGGCGCTGCCGACCAGGTAGCGCAGGACGTCGCGGACCGCGATCGGCTGCACGCGGGTGCCCAGCCAGCTCGGGGTGACCATGACCGGGAGGCGCTCGGTGAGGTAGCGCAGCATCTCGAAGGAAGCCGAGCCCGAGCCGATGATCACGGCGGCGCGCAGCACGGTGGCGGGGACGGGCCCGCGCAGGAAGATCTCTCCGACCTCGGCACGGGAGCGCAGGTGCGGCGAGAGGTCCCGGGCCGGCTCGCCGCCCGGGACGAGTCCGCCCAGGTACACGATGCGCCGTACGCCGGCGGCGTGCGCCGCGTCGGCGAACGTCCGGGCGGCGGCGCGGTCGCGCTCCTCGAAGTCGGGGCCGGTCGTCAGCGAATGGACCAGGTAGTACGCGACGTCGACGCCGCGCAGCGCGGCGGCGGTGGTGGCGGCGTCGGTGACGTCGCCGCGGACCGCCTCGACGCGGCCGGCCCAGGGGTGGTCGCGCAGCCGTTCGGGCGCCCGGGCCAGGCAGCGGACCCGGTGGCCCGCGTCCAGCAGCTCGGGCACCAGGCGTCCGCCGATGTATCCGGTGGCGCCGGTGACCAGGCAGGTCAGGGGCCCGGGGACGGGCGCGTGCGGCGGGTGGGGGGTGTCCATGGCAGCCTCCGTCTCCGGCGGTCGCCGGCTCTGCCGCCCGGTCCCGCGCGGCTGCCGCCTCCCCTCCAGGATCCCCGGCCGGAGCCCGGACGGCCCGGCGGGGTACGACCACGGCGTCCCGGCCGGGCGCGACCGTACGGCGGCGGGCCCGGCCGGGCGCGACCGTACGGCGGCGGGCCCGGCCGGGCGCGACCGTACGGCGGCGGGCCCGGCCGGGCGCGACCGTACGGCGGCGGCCGGCCGGGAACCCCCGGCGCGGCGCCCCGGCCGCCCCGGCTCAGAAGCCGTACACGTCGAGTTCGGTGAGGGCGGCGAAGAGGTGCTCCCACAGCTCGGCGCCGGGCGCGTCCTCGGCATGGTGCCAGTCGGTTTCGGCCACCCGGACGTGCCCGCTGCGCCCCTGGCCGGGCCGGGGCGCGGAGCCGGACCGCGGTGACGGCGCGTCAAGACCCCGCTACATGCGCTGGTACGTGCCGACGAGGGTGCCGCTGGCCAGCTGGAGGTCCCGGACGGCGCCGTGCACGGCGTCCACGGTGGGGCGTTCCGGGAGGCGCACGGGGTGGGACAGGGCGTACAGGCGGAAGAAGTAGCGGTGCGGGCCGTGGCCGGGGGGCGGCATCGGGCCGCCCCAGCCGAGCCTTCCGAAGCCGTTGGGCCAGGGCTTGCCGCCGTGCGGGAGGGCACCCTCCTCCACGCCGCCGGTCCACGGGTCGATGCCCGTGACGAGCCAGTGCAGGAAGCTGCCGCGCGGCGCGTCG
Source organism: Streptomyces sp. NPDC093225 (assembly GCF_044753805.1). Classification (NCBI taxonomy): domain Bacteria; kingdom Bacillati; phylum Actinomycetota; class Actinomycetes; order Kitasatosporales; family Streptomycetaceae; genus Streptomyces; species Streptomyces sp. NPDC093225. The sequence goes on along the minus strand of NZ_JBIVNX010000008.1, from coordinate 120,568 downwards.
GGGTCCTCGCACAGGAGCAGCAGTTCCGCGGTGCCCTCGGGAGCGGCCGTCCAGGCCAGCGGGGGTGAGACGTCGTCCCCCTCCCCGCTGTGGCGGCGGGGGATCTCGGCGTGGTCGGCGAAGGCGGGGCTGGTGAGCTGAAGGGCTGTCACGGCGCTGCCGTACCCGGGCGGGCGCCCCCGCGTACCGCGGCGGCCGCAGGGTCCACCCGTCCGGCCCAGGGGCGTCCCGCCCGGGGTGCCGGGCCCGGTCAGAGCGCGGCGGTGGTGTCGGCGGTCCAGCGCTGGAGGTCGTACACGAGGTCGCCCCACAACCCGCTCGCCAGGAGTGCGCCGACCAGGACGAGCAGGCCGCCGCCGACCCGAAGCACCCAGACGTAGTGGCGCTTGACCCAGCCGAACGCGCCCAGCGCCCGTCGGAACGCCAGGGCCGCGAGCACGAACGGCAGCCCCAGGCCCAGGCAGTACGCCGCCATGAGGAACGCGCCCCGCCCGGCGCTCGCCTCGTTCCAGGCGAGGGCCTGGACGGCCGCCAGGGTGGGACCCATGCACGGGGTCCAGCCGACGCCGAAGGCCACGCCCAGGAGCGGGGCGCCCAGCAGGCCGAGGGTGGGGCGGCGGTGGCTGCGGAACTCCCGCTGGGTGAAGCCCGGGAGCAGTCCCGTGAAGGCCAGGCCCATGAGGATCGTGAGGACGCCGAGCACCCGGGAGATCGGGTCCTGGTAGATCAGCAGGGTCCGGCCGAAGTAACCGAACAGCGCCCCGCCGGAGACCAGGACCGCGGTGAAGCCGCTGACGAAGAGGAGTGCGCCGGCGGCCATCCGGCCCCGGTGCCCGGCGCGCGCCTCGGCGAGGTCGGCGACGGAGAGGGAGGTGACGTAGCTGAGGTAGCCGGGGACCAGGGGCAGGACGCACGGCGACAGGAAGGACACGAGCCCGGCGAGCACGGCGACCGGCGTGGCCACCAGGAGCGTGCCGGTGAGGAGGTTCGTGCCGCCCGCGTCCGCGGCGGCGGCCAGGACCGGGTGGCCGAGGATCTGGGGGGCGGCCGGGAGGACGGCGGTCACGAGGGCTCCGCGAGGACGGTGTCGAGCAGGGCGGTCAGGTCCGGTGCGGTGACCGGGCCCGAGGTGGCAGCGGCGATCCGCCCCTGCCGGTCGATCACGACGGTGGCCGGTACGGCCTGCGGGTTGATGGTGCCGGCCGGGAAGCGCAGGGGGAGGGTCCCGCGCGGGTCGTGGATGCTCGGGAAGTGCTGTCCGTGGGCGGCCACGAAGGAGCGGGCCGCCGAGACGTCGGGGTCGCGGGTGTTGATCCCGAGGAAGCGCACGTCGGAGGCGGCGGTCCGACCGCGCACCTCTTCGAGGGCCCCGGCCTCGGCCCGGCAGGGGCCGCACCAGGAGGCCCAGATGTTCACGACGACGACGTGGCCGCGGTGGGAAGCCAGGGAGGTCGGGGTGCCGCCGCCGACGTCCGGACCGGCGAGCTCCGGGGCCGGGAGGCGGTCGGCGGCGGCCAGGACCGTCGGCCGGTGGGCCGCCCGGGCGTCGGCCGGGGCGTCCGGGGAGCAGCCGCCGACGAGGAGGGCGGCGACGAGAGCGAGCAGCGGGAGGGCGAGGGAGGTACGACGCGGCACGCGGCGCCTTTCGTGCGGGGGCCGGCGAGGGGCGGTGCCGGCAGGAGGAGCGGGGAGGTGCGGCCGTCCCGGCGGTGGTGCGGACCGGTGCGCCCACGGGTGCGGGGCGGTGCGGCCGGTGCGGTGCCGGGACGGCCTGCGGAGCGGGCGCGTTCCTCCGCCGGTCAGCCGGCCTGCGTGAACGCGATGCCGTCGTCGGTGACGGCGAGCGGGACGCGGTGGTCCTGGACGGGGATCAGGCATCCCTCGGTGGCGTTGCACAGCGCGTAGCCGACCGAGACGTAGCCCGCGCCGGACCCGTCCGCGGTGAGCGGCAGGGTGGTCGTGACCGGTCCGTCCGGGTAGACGGGCAGCAGCGCGTCGGTGCCGGGGCTGTGGATCTTCCGTACGGGCACGTCGGCGGTCAGCCGTCCGTGCGGGCGCACCGTGCCGTGGACCGCGAGCGCGGTGGGCCGTCCGATGCCGTCGACGCCCTGCGCGGGCAGGTCGACGCTGTAGAGGTGGAAGCCCTTCTCCTGCGGGACGAAGTCGGCGGTGAGTGTGCCGTGTGCGCCGTCCCAGCCGGTCACGCGGAGGGTGACCGCGACGCCGTTCTCGCTGAACGAGGCGGTGGGGACGTCCGCGGCGCGGCCGTCGTCCCCGCCCGTGCACGAGGCCACGGAGAGCAGGACCGCCGTGGACAGCAGGCCCGCGCCGAACGCCCGCGCGTACCGCGGTCTCACTTCGCCCACGCGCGCAGGAAGGTGCTCAGGCCGGCGACGGTGAGCTTCGGGTTGCCGGTCGCGTGGGTGTCCGTACGGACGTCGCCGGAGGGCGACACCACGATGAGCACCGGCATCTTGTAACTGCCGCCGCCGCTGCTGTACTTGCGCAGCAGGGAGAAGTTGTCCGAGTTCGAACTGCCGATGTCCACCTTCACCAGGTGGTAGGAGTCGTTGAGGATGCCGGTGAGCGAGGACGTCGCGAACGCCTTGTCGGCGGCCTTGCAGTTGCCGCACCAGTTGGCGCCGAAGTCGAGCAGCACCGCCTTGCCGTCGGCCTTGGCCGCCTTGAGCGCCGCGGCCACGGCCTTGTCACCGTTGCCGGAGGGGTAGCCGCGCTCCGGCGCCCCACCGCCCCCGCCCGAGGTCGGCTTCGGGTCGGGCGCGCTGGTCCTGCGGGGCTTCGGCGCGGGCTTCGGCGCGGCGGGGGCGACGGAGGCGGCCGGCTTGGCGGCCGGGCGGGCCGGCACGGAGGCTGCGGCCGCCGGGGCGGTGGAGGCCTTCTCCGAGGCGGCCGGGGCGGCCTCGGACCCGACCGGGGCGGCCGCGGCGTCGGCGCCGGTGGCCGCGTCGGCGGCGCGGGAGGAGGACTCGGCGACCACGGCGCCCGCGTTGTTCGCGGCGTCCGCGGAGTCCGATCCGCCGCACCCGGTCAGGGCGGTGACGGCGAAGCCGGCGGTCAGCAGCAGGGGCAGCGTCCGCTTGGGGAGGGCGGAGGATCCGGGCGTACGAGAACTCATGGTGGTGCCACCTCACATGGGTCTGTGACTTGCGGGACCCGGCCGTACCGGCGCGCAAGGGGCCGGGGCAGGGCGCGGCGTCCGGCGGAGCGCGGCCCGGCCGGGAGGCCGGGCGGAGCGCTCGACCGCTGTCGCCGGGCACGAACATAGGGAGGAAATCCGCTGTTCGGGGGCCTGGTGGCGGTTCTTCAAGAAGCCCTAAGGAAGCCCTTGGACGGGCCATGGTTTCGATCCCGACGAAATGCCGCATCGTGGGAGGTACGGCGGGTCGGGACCGTCAGCGCACGGACTCCTCGCGGACGCTCGCCCGTGCCGAGGGGGTCACGGTGGCGGTGATCTCCGACCGGTGCGTGCCGCTGGTGAACGTCACGACCAGCGTCTGCGCGCTGCTCTGGCGGGTGCTCACGCTGAACCCCTGCTGCGGGACGGCCGAGATCAGGCACACGGCCTTGCTGCCGTAGCGCACGGTCGCCCGGCCGCCCTCGGACGGCACGGTGTGCGTGCCCCATCCCCCGCGCGCGCAGTCCGGATCGGGCTTCGCGGAGGGCGCGGTGCTCCGCTCGGGGGCGGCCGTCCGGCGGGGGGTGCGGGTGGCCCGCGGCGGGGTCCGCACGGCCGCCGGCCGGGCGGTCGGTCCCGGATCCGGCGTGGGCGTGGCGGAGGGGCCGGCCGGGGTGCCGGACGGCGTGGCGGCGGAATCGGCGGAGATGTCCTCCTGGGCCGACTGCGCCACGGGCGCGGTGGGGCGGGTGGAGCCGACGACGAAGCGGGCGGCGAGCGTCACGGCGGCGACGCTGGCGGCCGTACAGGTCAGCCATATGATCAGGTAGCGCAGGAGGCGGGGCACGACACCATGGTGACGGACGCGCTAACGTGCCTGCCCATGGCCTCCGTACTGGTCGTCGAGGACGACCCCGTCATACGCACCGCCCTCATCGAGGCACTCAGCGCGCACGACCACACCGTCCGCTCGACCGCCTACGGGTTCGAGGCGCTGCGCGAGATCACCGAGGGCGGTCCGGACATCGTCGTCCTCGACCTCGGACTGCCCGACCTGGGCGGACTGGACGTGCTCCGCATGGCCCGCGGCGTGTCCCGGGTGCCGATCCTGGTGGCGACCGCGCGCGACGACGACGCCGAGATCATCCGGCTGCTCAACTCCGGCGCGGACGACTACCTGGTCAAGCCCTACTCGGCGGGGCAGCTGGCCGCCCGGATCGCGGCGGTGCTGCGCCGCTCCCAGGCCCCGGCCGATCCGGCCGCGGGTCGGCGGGACGTCCTGCGCGTGGCGGACCTCACGGTGGACCGCACCGCCCGCACCGCGCACCTGGCCGGCACCGAGCTGCTGCTGACGCGGCGTGAGTTCGACCTGCTGGCGTACCTGGCCGAGCACGCCGACCAGGTGGTCTCCCGCAAGCGCATCCTGAGCGAGGTCTGGCGCCAGCCGTACCTGGAGGAGCAGACCATCGACGTCCACCTGTCGGCGCTGCGCCGGAAGCTGGGCGAACGGGCGTCCCGTCCTCGGTACCTGCACACCGTGCGGGGCATCGGCATCAAGCTGGTCAGCGCCCCGTGAGACGCACGCTCACCGGCATCGCCCTGGCGGCCACGGCCATGGTCGCCCTGTCCTTCCTGATCCCGCTGGCCATGCTCGTACGCGAACAGGCGCGGGACCGCGTGACGACGGCCGCCGAGCAGCGGGCGGCCGCCCTCTCCCCCGTCCTCGCCCTGACGACCCGCACGCAGGAGGTCCGGCAGGCCGTCTTCGAACTGGACCCGGCCGGCCGGCTGGCCGTCCGGCTGCCCGACGGCGGCAAGGTCGGCGTCCTGCACGCGGACGCGGAGGCACTGGACGGGGCGGCGCGCGACCGCGCGACGGTGGCCCTGGAGGTGCCCGAGGGCTGGGTCTACCTCCAGCCCGTGGTCCTGCCGGCGGACCGGGTCGCGGTGGTCGAGGCCTTCGTGCCGGGCGAGGAGCTCGAACGCGGCGTCCTGGCCTCCTGGGGCGTGATGCTGCTCGTCGCGGCCGGCCTGGTCGGCGGGTCCGTCCTGGTGGCGGACCGGCTGGGCGCGCGGGTGGTGCGCTCCTCGCGGAGCCTGTCCGAGGCCGCCCTGGCGCTGGGGTCGGGGGACCTGGAGGTCCGGGTGGAGCCCGACGGGCCGCCCGAGCTCCAGGAGGCGGGGGCCGCCTTCAACACGATGGCCGACCGGGTCGTACGGCTGCTGGCGCTCGAACGGGAGCTGGTCGCCGACCTGTCGCACCGGCTGCGCACGCCGCTGACGGCGCTGTTCCTGGAGGCCGAGCGGCTGGAGGGGACGCCGGACGGGCGCCGTATCGCGGTCGCGGTGGGCGCCTTGGAGGAGCAGCTGACCGAGATCATCACCACGGCGCGGGCCCCGCTGGCCGCCGCGCCGGCGGGCGCGGCCACGAAGGCCGGGTCGGCCCGGACGTCCCGGTACGGCGGTCACGCCGGGTGCGACCTGGCCGAGGTGGTGCTGGAGCGCATGGAGTTCTGGTCCGTGCTCGCCCAGCAGCAGGGCCGCTCCTGCGAGCGGTACGCCACGCCGCGGCCCACGCCGGTGCGGGTGGAGGAGGACGAGGTCGCCGCGGTGCTCGACGCGCTGGTGGGCAACGTCTTCCGGCACACCCCGCAGGGCACGGCCTTCGGGGTGCGGGTGGAGCGTACGGAGGACCGCGTCGTCCTCACGGTGGACGACGCGGGCCCGGGTGTCGCCCGGCCCGACCGGGCCCGCACCCGCGGGGTGAGCGTCGGCGGGTCCTCCGGGCTGGGCCTGGACATCGCGGGCCGCTCGGCCGTGGAACCCGTGGAGATCGGTCGGGCACCGATGGGCGGGGCCCGGGTCCGGGTGGCCTTCGCCCTGGCCGGCGCCCGCCCCACGGACCGCAACGGCCCGTCCGCGGACCGCCGTACCGGCCGCCGCCGGGCGGGGGGCCACCCCCTGCCCGGATGAGGAGGCAGGGGCCTCCTCCTTCGTATCGTCGACGGCGAGCAGCGCCTCAGGCGCCGGCGTTGTCGACGAACGCCACGATGTCGAAGAATTGGACTTCGGGCGGGACGCCGTAGATGCCCGTCACCTTCTCGACGATTTCCGCCGTGAAGAAGGAGCGGCCCTTCCCCTCGTCGTCCCACACGTAGAAGTTTCTGGCCTGGCCGCCCTCTTCGTCGAGCATGAAGCCCTTGAAGCGAAGGCCGGCCATGCCTTCGAACGGTCCGCGGAGTTCGCCGGCAATCTTTGCGACGGCCGAACGATCGAACTTTTCGGTCTGCTTGAAAGTCACGAGCACGCCGATCATCGGGGCCTCCTATCGACGGGGTGAGCAACGGTCGATCGAGTGACGCTAGCGGCGGATCCTAGTACACAAGACCGGACATTCCGGTCGCTGTGCCGCGAGTCGGAGGCGTGACTCGTGGGTCAGCGAGGCGGGCCGGGAGCGCGTCGGGACGTGCGTGCACGAACGCCTGGGACCGGAGCCCTCACCCGGACCGGACGACGACCGGGACTCGGTCCACGCCTCAGCGGGGCGTGCCGAAGTCCTGGGTCCACCAGGGGCCGCCGGTTCCGCGGTCCACGCCGACGCCTATCTCGGTGAACTTGCAGTTGAGGATGTTGGCGCGGTGACCGGGGCTGTGCATCCAGGCGTCGACGACGGCCGCCGCGTCCTGCTGCCCCTGGGCTATGTTCTCGCCCAGGCCGCTCCAGGCGTAGCCGGCGGCCTCGATGCGGCTGGTCATGGTGGAGCCGTCCGGGCCGGTGTGCGAGAGGACGCCCGCCTTGCGCATGGTGGCGCTGTAGGCGCGGGCGGCCCGGGTGAGGTCGGTGTCGGCCTTGAGGGGGCCGCAGCCGGCCTCTGCGCGATGGTCGTTGACGAGGCTGATGACGGTGCCCTCCGCGTCGTCCGCGGAGCCGGCCCCGCCGCCGCCCGTGCCGGAACCCCCGGCCGAGCCCTTGTCCTTGTCGCCGCCCTTGTCGCTGCCCTTGTCGCCGGCCCTGCTCCGGGAGCCGTCGCCGCCGGACTTCGTTCCGCCGGTGCCGGTGCCGGCCGCGGGCCGCTCGCCCGTCGTACGCGTCGACGGGGCCGACGCGCTCGTGGGGGTCGCCGACGGCGTCGGGCTCGGGGCCGGCGTGGCGTCCACGGTGTCCGAGGGGGCCGGGAGCGGGTCCGCCGGTGCGCCCGCCCCGGGGTCCGCCCCCTGCGCGGGGTCGGCCGCGCCCTCGTTCATCAGCAGCGTGCGCGACGTGCCGGTGGTGTCGCCGCCTTCGCCCGCGACGACCACGGCGACGATCGCCGTGCCGGCGAGCAGGCCGGCACCGAGCGCCGCCTGCACGCGCCGGCGTCGCTGCCGTTGGTTGCGGCGCTCGGCTCGGGTCCCGGGGACGGATCGGGTGAACTGGGGGCGGCCGGAGCTCATGGGTGGGCACCTCGCGGAAGTACGGGGAGGGGGCCGGCGGACCCCTCGGGGCGGCCGCCGGTCGATGCGGAGGCTCAGAGTAGGTCGGCGTCACGGCGGCACGGGCCCCTCGGCGGCGTTCTTAAGAAAGCCCTAGGAATCCCCGCAGCGTACGCAGAGGTTGCCCCCTTCCCGCTCCGACCCCCTTGCGTTTTGCGTCCACCGGCCGCATTGTTTGCGTCCAGCGGATGCATTACGTCGAGACGAAGGGCCCCACCATGGAGAACGCCCCCACCGCAGGCGCCGTGCGCAGCGCCTTCATCCCCCAGCAGGAAGAGCTGGAGCTCAACCTCCCGCCCGTGTTCGACGACCCCGACGCCGAGCGCGAGCACCGCAAGCAGCGGCTGGCCGGCGCCTGCCGGGTCTTCGGGCGCCTCGGCTTCTCGGAGGGGGTCGCGGGCCACATCACCGTGCGCGACCCGGAGTTCCCCGACATGTTCTGGGTCAACCCGTTCGGGATGTCCTTCCGGCACGTCCGGGTCTCCGACCTGATCCTCGTCGACCACGAAGGACAGGTGCGCCACGGGAAGCGACCGGTGAACCGGGCCGGGTTCGTGATCCACTCCGCCCTGCACGCCGCCCGCCCCGACATCGTCGCCGCCTGCCACGCACACGCGCTGTACGGCAAGGCCTTCGCCAGCCTCGGCCGGCCGCTGGACCCGATCACGCAGGACGCCTGCGCCGTGTACGAGCAGCACGTCGTGCACCGCGACGACGCGGGAGCGGTGGTCATCGAGGAGGAGTCGGGCCGCCAGCTCGCGGCGAGCCTGGGGTCCCACAAGGCCGTCATCCACCAGAACCACGGCATCTTCACCGTCGGCGAGTCGGTCGACGAGGCAGCCTGGTGGTTCGTCTCCATGGAGCGCAGCGCCCAGGCCCAGCTGCTCGCCGAGGCCGCCGGCACGCCCCGCCTGATCGCCCCGGAGGCCGCCCGCTACACCCGCGAGCAGACCGGCTTCCCGCTGGCCGGTTGGTTCTCGTTCCAGCCGCTGTGGGAGGAGATCGTCCGGACCGAGCCCGATCTGTTCGAATGAGTCGGACCGGTCGAGCGAACGAGATCGAGTAGGACAGGACCCATGGCATCCGAAGCGTCCCGAGCACCCGCAAGCCCCTCCGCTCCCCCGCCGCCCGAGTCCGACCGGGCCGGCGGGCGGACCCCGGAGCCCGGCTCCCCCGCCTGGTGGCAGGCGCGCTACGCCGAGCGCGCCCGGCGCCGGCCGCGCCGGGGCGGGCTGACCCTGGAGCGCATCACGGCCGCCGCCCTCGAACTCGCCGACCGCGAGGGGACGGACGCCCTCACCATGCGGCGCCTCGGCGAGCACCTCCAGGTGCGCCACACCTCCCTCTACCGGCACGTGGCGAGCCGGGAGGAGCTGCTGATCGAGACCGTCGACCACGTGCTCGGCGAGATCCGGCTGCCGGTGCTCGGCGGCGACTGGCGGACCGGTCTGGAGGACGGCGCCCGGGAGTTCCGCCGGGTGCTCCTGGCCCACCCGGCGGTGGTCCCGCTCCTCACCACCGGCCAGCTGCTCGGGCCGAACGCGCTGCGGGCCCGCGAACACGCCCTCGGGCAGCTGCTCGGTCAGGGCTGGCCGGCGCGCACGGCCGTGCACGTGTACCTCACCGTCACCCACTTCGTGATCGGCTCCGCGGTGCTCGACGCCGGCGGCGCGGCCCGTACGTCCGAGCAGCGCGCCGCGATGACCGACCTGTTCACCTCGCTGTCCCCGCGCACCCATCCGGTGGTCCACCGCAACGCCGAGCTGCTCAACTCCCTCGACGGCGACGAGGAGTTCGAGTTCGGTCTGGCCACGCTGCTGCACGGGCTCGGCCGCCTGCACGAGAAGGAGGGGGACGCGTGAACGTACCGCGGGTGCTGCCGCCCCTGAGCCGGTGGACGGCCGGCGGGGCCACCGTCCAGGTCGGCGACCACACGGTCTTCGTCCGCCACGACGGCCCCCCGGACGGCACGCCGGTCACCCTGATCCACGGCTTCCCCACTTCCTCCCACGACTGGGCGGCGGTCGTGCCCGCGCTGGCGGCGGCCGGGCTGCGCGTCACCACGCTGGACCTGCTCGGCTTCGGCGAGAGCGACAAGCCCCGCCGGCACCCGTACTCCGTGCTGGAACAGGCCTCGCTGGTCGAGGAGGTCTGGTGGCAGTGCGGCATCGGCAGCACCGCCCTGGTGGCGCACGACTACGGCGTCAGCGTCGGCCAGGAGCTGCTGGCCCGCGATCCGGCGCGCATCACCCGCATGGCGTGGCTCAACGGCGGCCTCTACCCCGACCTGCACCGTCCTGTGCTCATGCAGCGGCTGCTGCACGGACCGCTCGGGCCGCTGCTGGCCCCGCTCACGACCCGGCGGCGCTTCGCGGCCGCGCTGCGCGCCGTGCTGGGCCGCGAGGTGGCGGACGCGGACCTCGACGACCTGTGGGCGTCGGTCGCCCGGGCCGGCGGCCACCGCCTCGCGCCGCGGCTGCTGGGGTACATCGACGAGCGGCGCCGGCACGCCGCCCGGTGGACCGGGGCGCTGGAGTCCTTCCCCGGGCCGACGCTCTTCGTGTGGGGGCCGGCCGACCCGATCAGCGGTGCCCACGTCCTGGAGCGCCTGCGGGTACGGATGCCCCGGGCCCGGATCGAGGAGCTCGCCGGACCGCCCGCCGTCGGCCACTACCCGCAGGTCGAGGACCCCGCGTCGGTGGCCGGGGCGCTCACCGACTTCCTGGCGGACTGATCCGCCCGGCGCCGGCGCCCTGGACGCCCCGCCCTTTCCCCGCGTCTCCCCCATTTGCGCCGGAGTTCATGCGACTAAAATCGATGCCGGAATTTCGGATTACATGTACGCGGAGTTGCTGTGCGTGTTCTCGTGGCTCCGAAGTCCGCAGTGCCATACGGTCGTCGCCGGACGGCCCGCCGCATCGCGGGGACGTCCACGCGCGGGCAGTAGCCGGCAGCAGGAAAGAGCGCGACAGGAAAGAAGGACGGACATGTCCGGCAGCGAAAGCGAGAACCCGGTAATCCCCTCCCCGGCCCCCACCGCGACGCGGCCCCGGACGAACCGGGACTGGTGGCCGAACCAGCTGGATCTCCAGGTTCTCCACCAGCACTCGCCCGGGGCCAATCCGATGGGCGAGGACTTCGACTACGCGGAAGAGTTCAAGAAGCTCGACGTCGACGCGCTCAAGCGGGACGTGTTCGAGGTGATGACCGCCTCGCAGGACTGGTGGCCCGCCGACTACGGCCACTACGGGCCCCTCTTCATCCGCATGAGCTGGCACGCCGCGGGCACCTACCGCATCGCCGACGGCCGCGGCGGCGGCGGCGCCGGAGCGCAGCGGTTCGCCCCCCTGAACAGCTGGCCGGACAACGCGAGCCTCGACAAGGCGCGCCGACTGCTGTGGCCGGTCAAGCAGAAGTACGGCCGGAAGATCTCCTGGGCGGATCTCCTGGTGTTCGCCGGAAACTGCGCTCTGGAGTCGATGGGATTCAAGACGTTCGGATTCGGGTTCGGGCGCGAGGACATCTGGGAGCCGGAGGAAATCTTCTGGGGTCCGGAGGACACCTGGCTCGGGGACGAGCGCTACAGCGGCGACCGGGAACTCGCCAATCCGTTCGGCGCCGTCCAGATGGGCCTGATCTACGTGAATCCGGAGGGCCCGAACGGCAACCCGGACCCGCTGGCCGCCGCCAAGGACATCCGGGACACCTTCGGCCGCATGGCGATGGACGACGAGGAGACCGCCGCCCTCATCATCGGCGGCCACACCTTCGGCAAGTGCCACGGCGCGGTCGACCCGCAGTACGTCGGCCCGGAGCCGGAGGGTTGCCCCGTGGAGGCGCAGGGCATCGGCTGGCCGAACACCTCCGGCACCGGCAAGGGCGTCGACACGATCACCAGCGGTCTGGAGGGCGCCTGGACCAACGCGCCCACCACCTGGGACAACGGCTACCTGGACAACCTCTTCGCGTACGAATGGGAGCTGACCACCAGCCCCGCCGGGGCGCGGCAGTGGACGCCCCGGAACCCGGAGGCGCAGGGCACCGTGCCGGACGCGCACGACCCGTCGAAGCGCCACGCGCCGATGATGCTGACGACGGACCTCGCCCTGCGGATGGACCCCGTCTACGAGCCGATCGCCCGGCGCTTCCACCAGGACCCGGCCGCCCTGGCCGACGCCTTCGCCCGGGCCTGGTACAAGCTGCTGCACCGTGACATGGGTCCCGTGGCCCGCTACCTGGGCCCGTGGGTCCCCGAGCCGCAGCTGTGGCAGGACCCGGTCCCGGAGGTCGACCACCCACTGGTCGGGGACGCGGACGTGGCCGCCCTCAAGGAGAAGGTCCTCACCTCGGGGCTGTCCGTCCCCGACCTGGTCGCCACCGCCTGGGCGTCCGCGGCGACCTTCCGCGGCACGGACATGCGCGGCGGCGCGAACGGCGCCCGCATCCGGCTCGCGCCGCAGAAGGACTGGGAGGTCAACGACACCCCGGAACTGGCCGAGGTCCTGCGGACCCTGGAGGGGATCCGGCGGGACTTCAACAGCGCACAGACCGGCGGGAAGAAGGTCTCGCTGGCCGACCTGGTCGTGCTGGGCGGGTGCGCGGCCGTCGAGCGGGCCGCGAAGGACGCCGGGTACGACGTCACCGTCCCGTTCGCGCCGGGGCGTACGGACGCCTCGCAGGAGCAGACGGACGCGGACTCGTTCGCCGTCCTGGAGCCGCGGGCGGACGGGTTCCGCAACTTCCTGCGCGCCGGCGAGAAGCTGGCTCCGGAGACGCTGCTGCTGGACCGGGCCAGCCTGCTGACGCTGACCGCGCCCGAGATGACGGTGCTGGTCGGCGGGATGCGGGCGCTGAACGCGAACGTCCGGCAGAGCCCGCACGGCGTCCTCACCGACCGGCCCGGGAAGCTGACGACCGACTTCTTCGTGAACCTGCTCGACATGGACACGGAGTGGCACGCCTCCACGTCGGCGGAGAACCAGTACGAGGGCCGGGACCGCGCCACGGGCGAGGTCAGGTGGACCGCGACGGCCGTCGACCTCGTCTTCGGCTCCCACTCGCAGCTGCGGGCCGTCTCGGAGGTGTACGCCTCCGCGGACGCGGGCGAGAAGTTCGCGCGCGACTTCGCGGCCGCGTGGCAGAAGGTCATGGACCTCGACCGGTTCGACCTGCGCTGATCCCGGTTCCGGGCCGGCCGGTGCGCGCACGCGTGCCGGCCGGTGCGGGCCGCCGGCCCGCACCGCTCACCCGGCGACGGTGTCGACCGCCCGCGGCGTGCCGGCCCGGGCCGACGGGCAGGAGCGGCCCATGACGAACGACTTCGACCGGTTCGGCGACCTCCTCGACTACCCGGTGTACGTGGTGACGGCGGCGGCCGACGGAGACCTCGCGGGCTGTCTGGTCGGCTTCGCGTCGCAGTGCTCGATCGATCCGCCCCGGTTCGTGGTGTGGCTGTCGGTGGCGAACCGGACGTACCGGGTCGCGCTGCGCTGCGAGCACCTCGCGGTGCACGTCCTGGACGCCGCGGGACACGGGCTCGCGGCACTGTTCGGCGGGCGGAGCGGCGACCTCGTCGACAAGTTCGAGCACGTGGCCTGGGACCCGCGGGGTGCGGAGGGCACGCCGGTGCTCCGGGAGGCGGCCGGCTGGTTCGTCGGCCGGGTGCGCGGCCACTGTCCGGGCGGGGACCACGTGGGCTTCCTGCTGGACGTCGTCGACGTCGGCCCGGCGGCGGGGAGTCGCGGTGGGCTGCTGGCCTTCAGCGACGTGGACGACGTACGGGCCGGGCATCCGGCGTGAGGAGGGGCCGGCCCGCGCCGGGCCGGCCCCTGCGGGAGCCTGGTCAGGTTCCCGGGGCGCGGCGCAGCCGGGCCTCCACCCGGCCGTCCACGACACGGGTGTCGAACGCCGGCTGCGGGGCGGTGGCCGGGCCGGTCACGTTCCAGCCGTCCTCCAGGCGGAAGACGCTGCCGTGCCACGGGCAGCGGATGCAGCCGTCCGCCACCTCGCCCTGCGAGAGCGGGCCCGCCATGTGCGCACAGCGCTCGGCGAGCATGCGCACCGCGCCGTCCGGCTCGCGGACGACGACCACCTCGACGCCGTCCACGGTGGCCCGTACCGGCCGGCCCTCGGTCAGGTCCGACACCGGGCCCAGCCGGTGCCACCCGGGGCCCACGGTGTGCGGTACGGCCTCGGCGTGGTTGGCGCCGGCCGCCTGCCGGTAGGCGAGGTGGCCGCCCAGGGCCCCGCCGACGCCCACGCAGGTCAGGCCCGCGAAGGCGAGGGCCCGGCCGGCGACGGGCCGGCCGCGGGCCCGGGCGGCCAGCGAGGCACCGTACAGGGACAGCGCGCTGACGTTCGAGGCGGCGTGGACGAGTCCGACGCGCGCCTGCTCGGGCGGCAGCTCGGCCCAGTCCGTCCAGCCCGAGAGCGCGGCGGGGGCGGCGGCTCCCAGGCCGACGCCGATCAGCACCCGGGCCGCGCGGCCCTCCCCGGGCAGCAGGTCCAGTACCGCCGCGGAGACCCAGGCGCCGATCGGGACCTGGACGAGGAGGGGGTGGGCGGGGTGTCCGAGGGGCACGCCGTGCAGGACGTCGCGGGCCCGCCCGAGCGGGGCGGCCCGCACGACGCGGCGGACGGCGGCGGCGAGACCGTCGGGGCGGGGTGAGTGCTCCAGCCGTTCCACGGCGCGCAGCACCGGGCCGGGCCCGGCCGTCCGGCGCGGCTCCGCGCGGTGGGTGGGGTGCGTGCGGTGCGTGGGCCTTACGGAGTGAGTGTGCATGCCGGGCGGCTACCCGTGGGCGGGCTCCGGATGCGTCCGACGGTCCGCCGCCGGTCCGTGGCGCGGGGGCGCGTCACCAGTCCAGGTCGGCGGTGGTCTTGGCCGGGCCGAGGACCCGGACGTGCCCGTGGTCGCCGTAGCCGGAACGCCGCCACTCGGCGAACGCGCGGGCGGTGCGGTCCGCGCCCTCCTGCTCCGCGACGCCGTAGTCGACCCGGACGACCGCCTCGGCGCGCCCGTCGGCGGGGCGGGTGCGGATGTCGACGCTCGCCACGTGGGAGGCGGTGCCGGCGGCCGCCGTCGCGGGGTGCGACGCGAGGTGGGCGCGGAACTCGCGCAGCATCGGGAACCAGCGGTACGGGCCGGTGGCCGGCACGCATCCGTCGCCGGACGCGCCGGCCCCCGGACCCTGGTCGTCGGTGGTGGTGTCGGGGAGGGCGCCCTGGTCGTCGCTCGTCAGGTCCGGACCGGTGTTCTGGTCGTCGCTGGTCAGATCGGGGAGCGTCCCCTGGTCGTCGGAGGTCTCGTCGGGGAGCGTGCCCTGGTCGTCGCTCGTCAGATCGGGGAGCGTCCCCTGGTCGTCGGAGGTGGTGTCCGGACCCGTGCCCTGGTCGTCGGAGGTGGTGTCCGGACCGGTCCCCTGGTCATCCGTGGTGCTGTCGGGCAGGCCGGGGCGGCAGTCCGGGCCCGGGGCGGGTGACGCGGGTGAGCCCGCTCCCGGCGGGGCGGCCGCCCGGGTCCCCGTGCGTTCCGTGCCGCAGGCGGTCAGCGCCAGGCAGCAGCAGGCGAGCGCCGCGGCGGCGCGTGCGTACCGAACCCGAACCGTGATCCTCATGTGTCGTCCCCCTCGGACGGTGAGAGGGACTCCCACCGTCCGGGGTTCCACCGGCGTCGGGAAAAGTCACTTCCTCCAGAACAGGTGGTGGGTCACACCGCTCGGGCTGGGCACGACGTCCAGGTGGAAGCGGTCCAGCAGGTCCTCCGGGGCGTCCCACAGCCGTAGCCCGGACCCGAGCTTCACCGGCGAGACCGCCACGTGCAGGGTGTCGACGAGGTCGGCGTCGAGGAACTCCCGGATGGTGGTGACGCCGCCGCCGAGCCGGACGTCCTTGCCCTGCGCCGCCTCGCGGGCCCGGCCCAGCACCGTGGCCGGGTCGCCCTCCACGAAGTGGAACGTGGTGTCGGAGAGCGTGAACGACGGGCGCGGGTGGTGGGTCATCACGAACACCGGGGTGTGGAACGGCGGCTCGTCTCCCCACCAGCCGCGCCACTCGTGGTCCTGCCAGGGCCCGCGCTGCGGGCCGAACTTGTTGCGGCCCATGATCTCGGCGCCGATGTTGTTCGCGAAGTCCCGGGTGAAGTAGTCGTCGATGCCCCGGCTGCCGCCGGGGTCGGTGCGGTTGGGCCAGCTCGCGGTGGCCCCCGCCCAGGCGAACAGCTTCCCGGGATCGACGTGTCCGAACGGCCGCTCCAAGCTCTGGTCCTCGCCGGCGGCGATCCCGTCGCTGGAGACGCCGAAGTTCTGCACCCTCAGCAGCTGAGCCACGTGCTCCTCCTGTGTGGTCGGTGACAGTGACGGTGTTGAGACTCCGGGGACCGGGAGAACTCATCGCCGCGTGCGCGACTCCTTCGGATGCGACCGTAGCCCGGCCCCGGGGCCGGGACGGGGTCTGCCACGTGCGACCGGGGCACCGGCAGCCGGACGGCGGCGCCCGATGCCGGGCCGCCGGGCCGCCAGATAGGACAGTGATCGACATATGTCGGATGCCGAGCTATGGTGACGCTCGTGAACGATCAAGCTCTGCGCGAGCCGACGCTGCTCATCCTCACCGCGATCGCCGATGCCCCGCGGCACGGGTACGCCATCGCCCAGGAGGTCGAGAAGATCTCGGAAGGCCGCACCACGATGCGGACCGGGACGCTGTACGGGGCCCTGGAGCGGCTCCTCGAACAGGAACTGATCGCCGTCCACGAGGAACAGGTCGTCGACGGCCGGATGCGGCGCAGCTACGCGCTGGCCCCGCGCGGCCGCGAGGTGCTCGCCGCCGAGGCGGCGCGGATCGCGCGCACCGCCCAGGAGGCGACCCGACGTCTGGGGCTGGGCGGGGTCGGCCCGCTGGCCTCCGGGACGGTGACGCCGTGACCGCTCTGCTGAGGTTCTATCCGGCCGCCTACCGCCGGGAGTTCGGCGACGAGATAGCCGACGCCTACCGCGAGGCCACGGGCGGTGTGGGCCGGGCGGCCCGGTTGCGCGAGGCGGCCGACGTGGCGGGCCACGCGGTGCGCATGCGGCTCGGGCTCGGCTCGGCGGGACGCGCGGGGCGGGGCCTCGCCGCCCTGGCGCCGTTCGCGGCGATCGGGGTGGGCGCGGACGCGGTGTGCTGGTCCACGCTGGTGCTGCGCGTTCTCGACACACCGGGCGGGCCGGGCGGCACCGGGGCGGTGATGGCCGCGGTGGTGGCGGTGGTGGCGGTCCGGTTCGCCGCGCTGCTCGGGGCGGCGGTCGCCCTGGCAGGCGCCTGGGCGGCGGGCGCCTGGACCGCGCTCGCGGCGGTCGTCGCGGGTGTCGCGGTGGACCTCGTCCGGCTGGGCCCGCACGCGCTCGGGTTCGCCGCCGTGTTCTGGGCCCTGCCCGTCCTGCTGGCCCTGGCGGCGGTGGCCTGCCCGCCCGACCTGCGGCCGCAGCCGCGCGTCCGCACGGCGACGGGTGTGCTCGCCGCGGTGGTGTGGGCGGCCGTCCTGGCGACGGCCCTGGTGGTGTGCCCGCTGCCGTACCCGCTCGGGGCGCTGCGGTTCGCCGTACCGGTGGCCGCGGGGCTGCTCCTGACGGGCCGGCAGGCCTTCGCGGGCCTGCGGACGGCCTCGGCCGTCCTCGGCGTGGGCGTCGTCCTGCTGACCCTCGGCGCCCTGTCGGGCGCGTTCCGGCCGACGGTGCTGCTCCCGCTGGTCGGCCTGGTCCTCGTGGCCGCCGTGGCGACGGGCGTGCGGCGACGGCACCGGGGACGCGACCCGCTGGCGGGCGGCTAGAAGGGCGGACGGACCCGGTGCCGGGACGGCGACCCGCCCGCACGGCAGCCACCCCGGCACCGCGACCCACGACCACGACCACGACAGGGACGGCGCCCACGACGGGGACGGCGAGCGCGACCGCAGAAGCTCCACGGCGGGGGGCGAGCACTGCGGTCGCCGTCCACCGGGCCGGTTCCTACGATGGGACGGTGGGCTCGGGGACTTCCGGAACGCCATGCCAGGAGAGGTCCCATGAGCCGCCATCGAGCACTTCCCGCGCTGGCCGCGCTGTCGCTCCTGCTGGCGGCGCTCCTCGCCGGCCCGGCGCCGGCCGCGGCGCCGCCCCCGCGCGACGTCATCGACCCGGCCACCGCCCAGCGCCTGGACGAAGCCGTCCGGGACGCGATGGCGGAGGGCGACATCCCAGGGGTCACCGTCGGACTGTGGAAGGACGACGGCTGGGCGTACGAACGTTCGTTCGGTACGTCCGACACCGCGACCGGCGCCCCCATGAACGCGGACCTGCACACGCGCATCGGAAGCGTCACCAAGACCTTCACCGTCACCGCCGTGCTCCGCCTGGTCGACCAGGGCGCGGTGGCCCTGGACGCCCCCATCGGCAGGTACGTCGCCGGCGTGCCCGGCGGCGACCGGATCACCGTGCGGCAGCTGGCGGACATGCGCAGCGGTCTCCACAGCTACACCGAGGACCCGGCCTTCCTCGCGGCGTACCAGAAGGACCCGCACGGCTCGTGGACGCCCCGGCAGCTGCTCGACATCGCCTTCAAGCACCCCGCCGACTTCCCGCCCGGCGCCCGCTGGGAGTACAGCAACACCAACACCGTGCTCCTCGGCGTCCTGGTGGAGAAGGTGACCGGCCGCACGCTGGCCGCCTACCTGCAGGACGAGGTCCTCCGGCCGGCCGGCCTGGCCGACACCGTGCTGCCGGCCGGAGCCACGATCCCGAGCCCGTACGCCCACGGCTACACGGACCTGGGCGGGGGCGGGAAGCCCACCGACGCGTCCGGCTGGAACCCCAGCTGGGCGTGGGCGGCCGGGGCCATGACCTCGACCCTCGACGACCTGCACACCTGGGCCGGCGTCCTGGCCCGCGGGAAGCTGCCCGACGGCACCCTGCTCCTGAGCCCGGGCACCCAGATCGACCGGCTGGTCATGCTGCCCACCGGCTACCCGGGGGTCGGCTACGGGCTGGGGCTCGCCGATGTCAACGGCTGGCTGGGACACAACGGCGAACTGCCGGGCTACGAGACGATCGCCGCCCGGCTCCCGCAGGAGGACGCCGTCCTCGTGGTCATCGTCAACTCCGACATCGACGGGGACCACGGGAACCTCGCCACCCTCGTCGGCAAGGCCGTCACGCAGGTCGCCACGCCGGCACACGTCTGGTCCCTGCCCTCGGCGGCGCAGCCCAACGGCACGCCCAGCCCGGCGCAGCCCTCGCCGTCCCGGTAGACCGCGGGGGCGGCGCCCCTACGGGGAACCCGGGGAACCGGCGCCGCGCATGCGGCCGTACGCGTACACGCAGCCGGCCAGCGCGAGGCTGGAGAGCAGCATGAAGCCGATGGAGTAGGAGGACTTGGCGCTGTAGACGGCGCCCATGACCAGCGGCGGGACGAACCCGCCCAGGCCGCCCATGGCGCCCACGATGCCGGTCACGCTGCCGACCTGCGGCTGCGGGGTGACCCGGGAGACCAGGGCGAACACGGCGCCGCTGGTGGTGCCGAGGCCGGCGGCCATGAGCAGCAGGCAGACCGTGGCCGTGGGCGTCAGCGCCGGGTCGAAGGCCTGCAGGACCGCCAGGAGGGCCACGGCTCCCAGGGCCCAGGCGGTCACGACCGCCGGGTGCACGCGGTCCGCGAGCCAGCCGCCGATCGGCCGGAACACCACGGTGACGAGCGCGAATCCGGCGGCCTTCGTGCCGGCGTCGGTCGGGCTGAGGCCGTACCAGGTCCTGAGGTACGTCGGCAGGTAGACGCCGAACGCCACGATGCCGCCGAAGCCGATCGCGTACAGGGCGGACAGCTCCCACGTCACCCGCAGCCGGCCCGCGGCGGCCAGCCGGGCGGTCAGGGGCGTCGTCGGTACGGGCCGCCCGGGCCGGTCCCTGAGCAGCAGCGCGGCGAGCACGGCGTACCCGGCCAGGGCGGCGGCCAGCACCAGGAACGGCAGGTTCTCGCTGTGCCGGTACATGCGGGGGGTGAAGTAGCCCGAGAGGGCGACGCCGCCCATGCCCATGCCGAAGACGCCGAGGGCGGCGCCGCGGTGCCGGGGCGGGAACCAGGAGTTGACGAGCGGGACACCGATGGCGAACGTCGTGCCGCCCAGGCCCAGGACGAAGCCGACCGCGAGGAGGGCGCCGTAGGACCCCTTGGCGGGCACGAGCAGCAGGACGGGGATGATGGTCAGTGCGCTCACCAGCGGGAACAGCAGCCGGGCACCGAAGCGGTCGGTGAGGGCGCCGACCGGCACCCGGCCGAGGGAGCCGACCAGGACGGGTACGGCGACGAGCACCGACTGGGCGAACGAGCTCAAGTGCAGGCGCTCGTCGAAGGTGCTCGCCAGCGGGGCGATGAGGGCCCAGGCCCAGAAGGTGAGGGTGAAACCGACGGTGGCGACGGCCAGGTTGAGCCGGGCGGCCGCCGGCGGCCGGTCCTCGTCGGGTGCCGGTTCCGCCGCGGTGGCCTCGCGCCCGGGGCCGGCGCCGGCGGTGTCGGGGCGGGTGGCCTCGGGACGGGTGGCGTCAGGTCCGGTCGTGCCAGGAACGGTGGCGCCTCGTCCGGTGGCGTCAGGTCCGGTGGCGTCAGGTCCCGTGGCGCCGGGACCGTCGGCGGCGAGGGCGCCGGCCGGGGTGGGCCGTTCGCGTGCCGGGGGTCCGCCGCCCGCCCCGGCTGCGGCTCCCGTGTCGTCGTGACCGGCCATCGGCACGCTCCCAGCCCCGGCGCGCGGGCATCGGGCGAGCCGCTCGGGCCCGCGGTGTGCGGTGACGCCATTCATGATCGACGCTGGGCGGCGGGGGC
Organism: Streptomyces sp. NPDC093225; assembly: GCF_044753805.1. Taxonomy (NCBI): domain Bacteria; kingdom Bacillati; phylum Actinomycetota; class Actinomycetes; order Kitasatosporales; family Streptomycetaceae; genus Streptomyces; species Streptomyces sp. NPDC093225. The sequence continues at coordinate 100,132 of NZ_JBIVNX010000008.1, read as the reverse complement.
GCATCTCGGATCGGCGGGGTGGGGCGGGGTGGGGTGGGGGCGCCGGGGGCCGGAGGGCTGCGGCCCCCGGGGTGGGGCGCGGGGTCGTCCCGTGGCGGGGACTCCCTGCGCCGCGGGGAGCGACGCGTGCGCCTTGGTGAAGCCTGGGCGTTCTGATTTCACGCGGGATTCACCTCGGGCGAGCACGATCGGGGCATGGCTCTCAGTAGACGAGCACTGCTGGCGACCGGAGCGACCTCCGCCGCCACCCCCCTGACCCCCGCCGCGGCCGGCGCACCGCCCGCCGGGGCCGCGACGACGACCCTGAGCGGCACGATCCCGCGCGGGGCGCCCGACTTCCTCTACCTGCCCGTCGACGTACCGGCGGGCACCGGCGAACTGCGCGTCCGCTACGCCTACGACCGGCCCGCCGTCCCGCCCGGGACGCCCGGCAACGCCCTCGACATCGGCCTCTTCGACCAGCGCGGCACGGCCCTGGGCGGCCGCGGGTTCCGCGGCTGGTCGGGCGGCGCCCGCGCCGAGTTCTTCGTACGGGCCGACGCGGCCACCCCGGGTACGTGGCCGGACCGCTCCGGCCGGGCCGCTGGTGGGTCGCGCTCGGGCCGTACACGGTGGCGCCGCAGGGGTTGGCGTACGAGGTCACGGTCACCCTTGTGCCAGGCGACGGCGGGGGCTCCGGCGCCGACCCCGGGTCCACCTCCGAATCCGGGTCCACCTCCGGGGCCGAGGCCGGGGCCGGGGCACCCTCCGACTCCGGGGCCGGGGCACGCTCCGACTCCGGCGGTCCGCCCGCGCGGGCCCGCGGGCGGGGCCGGGCCTGGTACCGCGGGGACTGCCACCTCCACTCGGTCCACTCCGACGGCGGCCGTACCCCCGCCGAGATCGTGGCGCTCGCCCGCGCCGCCAGCCTGGACTTCATCAACGGCTCGGACCACAACACGCACACCTCCCACTCCGAGTACGCGGCGGCGGCCGGCCCCGAGCTGCTGGTCCTGACGGGCGAGGAGGTCACCACCCGGACCGGCCACGTCCTGGCGGTCGGCACGGACCCGGGGACCTTCGTGGACTGGCGCTATCGCGCCCGCGACGACCGGTTCGGCCGCTTCGCGCACGAGATCCGCCGGGCCGGCGGCCTGGTGGTCCCGGCCCACCCGCACGCCTCCTGCATCGGCTGCGCATGGAAGTTCGGCCTCGGCGAGGCGGACGCGGTGGAGGTGTGGAACGGCCCCTGGACTCCGGACGACGAGGTCTCCCTCGCCTCCTGGGACGCCACGCTGCGGGGCGGCGCGCCGGGGGCCGGTCCCGAGGGCCGCTGGTTGCCGGCCCTCGCCCACAGCGACTTCCACCGTGGCGCCGACCGGGTCGGCTCACCGCAGACGGTCGTGCTGGCCGACGACCTGTCACGGCCGGCGATCCTGGACGCCCTGCGCGCCGGGCGCGCGTACGGAGCCGAGTCCTCGGCCGTCACGGTGGCCTTCGACGCCGTCAGCGCACGGGGCGGCCGGGCGGGCATCGGGGAGCGGCTGGTGGCCGGGCCTTCGGAAGAGGTGCTCGTCCGGCTGTCGGTCGACGGCGCCGGACCGTGCGAACTGCGCCTCGTCACGGACCAGGGCGTGGCCGTCACGGCCCCGTCGGGCACGGTCCTGGAGTGGCGCACCACGCCGACCCGTTCCGCGTACGTGCGCGCCGAGGCCCGCCGCCCCGCGACGGCCCCACCCCTGCCAGGCCCACTGGTGGCCTTCACCAACCCCTTCTGGCTGAGCGTCTCCTGACGCCCAGTCGGGTCGCCGGCCCCGCCCGGGTTCGCCCGGCGGGGCCGGACGCGCTGCCGGGGCGACGAGCACACCATGGCCCCCGCCGACCGCGCCCGGGACGGGCGGATCATCACCGACGTGTACGCCTACCACTTCACCGGCGGCCCGTGCGTCGAACTGCTGCCGGAGAGCTACGTCTGGGCGGACCACCAGCTCGAGGAGTGACGGCCCCCTGTGCCGCCGGTACGCCGGACCGCTCGGCCCGACGCGGAGGCCGAGCCCCGGCGGTCGGGCCGGGTCAGGTGGCCCAGAGGTCGTGGTCCGTGCACAGGACCCAGGACCGGTCCCGGGGCCAGAAGTTGGACGGACTCCAGCCGTCCTCGTCGGGGTGGTCGAACAGCACCTTGGCGTCCGCGAGCGTGCCGGTCCGGACGTGCGGGACCTCGAAGTCCTCGCCGCCGTACAGCAGCGGGTTGTAGTAGGCCACGCACGACGCGTCGGCGCCCTGCGGGCCGTGCGCGGTGAGGACGTCGATCAGGCGGTTCCAGTCGGGACGGTCCATGCGGCCTTCGGGCGGCACCCGGATGCCGACAGTCGCCCTCCTTGATCGAGGGGAACGAGGTGCGACACGGGAACCGCCCCTCGGGCACCGTCGGATCGCCGCTCCGGCGGGCGAGCTCCGCCCCCACCAGGGGGCCCGGCCGTACATCTGCCGCTCGACCTTCCCGATGACGGAGCCGACGGGGACGGCAGGGAGGCGCCCCTGCGGTTCGCCGGGTGCGGAGTGTGCGACCCAGGGCTGACGCCGGTCGCCCACGAGGCTGATAGCGGGCGGCCGCGAGGCCGAGGCGGGCCCGAGGTGAGTTACGGATCCGGGCGGATGGCCCGGCCGGGGCCGGGCGCGAGGATGGGTGCACCCGATCAACGGGCCCCACCACAAGGAGACTTCGATGCCTTCCCTGCCCCGCCCCCGGACGATGGCCCTGCCCGCCGTGCTCACCGCGCTGCTCGTCGCCCTGCCCCTGAGCTCCTCCCCCGCCTCCTCCGCGGAGCAGCGCGCGGACAGGACGGCGCACGCGAGCGTCACGGGGAGCGGGGAGTTCGTCCTCCCGTACTACCCGGACCACGACGTTCGCACGTTCCGCTTCGACGCGCACGCGGCCCCGTACAGCCGGCCGCTGCCCGGGATCCCCACGGGTCTGCCGACCGACGCCCGGGGCACGGTCACGATCTCCCACTACTCCGCCGAGTTGCACAAGACGTTCACGTCCCATGGCGTGGTGGACTGCCTCGTCACCGGCCCCCGCACGGCGACACTGACGGCGGTCATCACCACGGTGAGCCCGGGCGGCCCGAAGGACGTCGGCAAGCGGGTCGGGCTCAGCGTCTACGACGGCGGCGTGGACAAGGGCCGTTCGCGTGACCGGGTGGGCTTCTCCTGGAACGGGGTGAACCTGCTGCCGACCCGCCACGCCGCCCCCAAGGAGGCCATCGTGGGCACCTGCATGGCCCCTGCGCCGTACGCCCCGGTGACCAAGGGCGGCTACACGGTCGAGCACGCCGAACTGCTCCCGCTGCCGAAGCGCTGACGCCGGGGGCCGCAGCGGGCCGGCCGGAGCGGACAGGGTGCGGGGTGCGGGGTGCGCGCGAAACGTTGTCTTGACAACAATTGTCGCGGCACGCACGATGGAGGTGTGACAGAACGGACCAGCGGACTCCGCGACCACCTCGGGTACTGGCTCCGGCGACTCTCCGACGAGGTGCACGGGCGCTTCGAGCGGCAGCTCGCCGAGCACGGCGTGACCGTCTCGCAGTGGGCGGTGCTCATCACCGTCCACCGCGGCGACGCCACGACCACCCGCGAGGTGGCCCGGTACGTCGACATCGACGCCGGCGCCGTCTCCCGCCTGGTCGACCGGCTGGCCGCGAAGGGCCTGATGGCCCGCGAGCCCGACCCCGCGTCCCGGCGCACCCTGCGCCTGACCCTCACCGAGAGCGGCCGCGACCTCGTACCGCGGCTCGCCGAGATCGCCGACCGGAACGACGCCCACTTCTTCGCCGCCCTCGAGCCCGACCGGCGACGCCGCCTGGAGGACTGGATCCGGCAGCTGGTCGACGAAGGCCATGACGGTCGCGCGGCACCCCCCACCCCCTGAAAGGCCCCGCCATGAGCACCACCCAGACCATCGCCCGCTCGGTGACCAAGACCGTCAGCATCCAGCGCCCCGTGGCCGAGGTCTTCGACTTCGTGGCCGATCCGGCGAACTGGCCCGCCTGGGCCGTCGTCAACGTGCAGGCCGTCGAACCCACCGACGACCCCGACTGGTGGCTGATGACCACCCCGCAGGGACCCGCCCGGCTGCGCATCCGCGGTAACGCCGAACTCGGCGTCCTCGACCACGACTACGTGGACGACCAGGCCTCCTGGCGGGTCCCCGCCCGGGTCGTGGCCAACGGCAGCGGCGCCGAGTTCATGATCACCTTCTTCCAGCCGCCCACCTTCACCGACGCCTTCTTCGACGAGCAGATCGCCCTGGTCGACAAGGAACTCGCCGCGCTCAAGCGGGTCCTGGAAGCCGGGGCGTAGTCCGGCGGCACCGGCTCGGGCGCCGTGGCGCCCTCGCCGGCCGGCAGGACCGCCACACCCAGGCCCCGGTCGGCGAGCTGCGCCAGTACGTGGGGCGGCCACGACGTCGTGCACGGGCTGGACGTCACGGTGCCCCTGGGGCTGGACCGGCACGTCCCCGGGGAGCGGCTGCGCGTGCTCCTGGACGACGTCCGGCCCCGCGGCCTGCGGTTCTTCGGCGTCGACCTGGGCGGGGTACGGCTGTGCGCCGACGACCTGGACCGGTCGTACGGTTCCGGGGCGCGGGTGTCCGGGGCGGCCCGGGGCCTCCTGCTGGTGTGCTGCGGCCGCCGGGTGCCGGCCGGCCTGCTGCGCGGCGGGCCGGCCGCTTCACCCGCCCGTGCGGCGGGTGCCGGTCACCCGTCCGCCAGCAGGGCGCAGGCGAAGTCCTCCTGGACGGTGCGGAGCCGGGCCAGCAGCGCGGGCTTGCCGGCCGCGTTGACCTGCGTGTTGAGGGTGAAGGTCAGGGAGCGGGAGCCGTCGGGGGTGGTGGCGGCGAGCTGGGTGTACCCGGCGGTGTTCCCGGTGTGGCCGTGGAGCACGCCGCAGCGGGTCGTGTACCGGAAGAGCGCCAGCCCGGCCGCGTTGGTGCCCGGACCGGGGGGCTCGGAGGAGTCGCCGGGGCGGAAGGCGCGCTGCTCCGCGCGGGTCGGCTCCGAGAGCAACGCGGTGCCGCCGTAAGCGCGGATGAAGGCGCCGAGTTCCCGTGGGGTCGACACGATGCCGCCGGAGGCCCAGGCGCCGGAGGCGCTGATGGCCTCGCTGACGTCCTCGGGTTCGGCGGGCGGGTCGACGGCGTAGCCGTGCAGGAACGGGCGCGGCAGCCGGTAGCCGAGCGGGAGGCTGGTGCGGTGCAGGCCCAGCGGCCGGTAGACGAGTTCCTCCAGGAGTTCCTCGTACGGCCGGCCGGTCACGGCCTCGGCCATGTAGGCGGCGGCGATGTTGTCCGAGTTGGAGTACTCGTACAGGGATCCGGGGCGGAAGCGGAGCGGCTCGTCGGCCACGAAGTCGAGCAGGTGGTGCGGGTCGAAGACGTGACGCGGATCCGCCATGATCGTCGCGATGAACTCGGGGTCCTGCGAGTAGTCGGGCAGGCCGCTGGTGTGCTGGAGCAGCTGACGGAGGGTCACGGCTGCCCATGCGGCGGGCAGTTGCGGCAGCCTGGCACCGATGGTGTCGTCGAGGGACAGCCTGCCCTGGTCGACGAGGCGCAGGGTGACGGCACCGCTGAACGCCTTGGCGACGCTGGCGATCCGCATGTGGTCGTCGGGGCGCGGCGGGCGGCCCGTGGCGATGTCGCCGACCCCGGCCGTGTACACCTGCGTACGGTTCCCCCTGGTGAGGACGGCGATCACGCCGGGCGGGCCGTCGTCCTGGGCGACGAGCCCCTCGAGCTCGCGCTGGAGGCGGTCGTCGTGCCGCGGCGGACGGCCGCCGGACGGATCGGGGCCGGCGGCCGCCTGCACGGGCTGGAGCAGGGCCGCGAGCGCGGCGGCGGTGAGGGCGGTGGCGGACAGTCCGGCGCGGAGCCGGCGGCCGCGGGCGCGGGTGGGCACGTGCGGGTCTCCCTCGGTGCGGTGGGCCTCGGGCCGGCGGACCCGGCCGGGGCACCCGCCCTGCCTAGCAGTCCGGGCCGCGCGCCGGGCCCCGGCACGCTCCGTCCAGGTCCGGTCGGCGGACACCGCAATGACCCGTGGCCCGGCGTGTCGCGTGGCCGGTCGGGCACGGCGCGGCGCGGCACCTGTCGGATCGCCCGACCGTGCCCGGCACGGAACGACCCCGGCACGGGACGGCACCGGACCGGAGCCCCGGCCGCCCGGGCCGCCGTCGGGAGCGGGCCGACCCGACCGCCCGCACGCCGTGCCCGCACGCCGTGCCCTCGCGCACCGACCCGGAGCGCTCCGGATAACGTGGGGGCACCGGCGAAGGGATCAAGGACGTGTTGACTGCGGAGATAGCCGCGATGCGGGCGGGAGCGGGCCGGCCGCAGCGGCTGGTGGGCGAGTTGCGCCGCGCGACGCTGCTGGCACCGGTGGTGGACGGGGCGCTGATGTCCGGCGTGCAGGGCGGCGTCCGCTGGCTGTACGCGTTCACGGACGAGGAGTCGCTCGCCCGCTTCCTGCTGCGCCGGGGCGCCGACCCGGCCGCCGGGACGGAGTACCTCGCCGTCCTGGGAGCGCGGCTGCTCGACTCGGTGATCCCCTCGCTCGACGGGCCGACCGGCATCGCCGTCGACGTGGCCGACGAGGACGGCGCGATGCTCTTCCCCCCGGTCGCCGGCATCGTGCCGGACTCCGTGGCGCTGGACACGGCCACCGCATGACCGGCCGGCCGGTCGGCGTCGTCTGGCGGCCGGGCGAGCGCACGGTCCGCTGGACCGGTCCCGACGGCGAGGTGGAGAAGGCGTACCCCGCGCCACCGCGGTCCGTACTGGCCTGGGACGACCTGGTGCTGGTGGTGGAGCCGCTCGACACCACCCCCTTCTCGCCCTCGGACAACGCCGTGCTCTTCCGGGCCGACGGGCGGGAGCGGGCGCGGCTGAGGCCACCCACCGACCTGGTGGGCGACCCGTCGGCGGTGCACGGCTTCGTGATGGCCTTCGCCGGCGCGCCCCACGGCGCCCCCGTCCTGGTCGTCGCCACCCGGACGGGCGGGGACTTCCAGGGGCGGGTGGACCTGGAGGGCGGCACGCTCAGGGACGTGCGGACGTTCCGCTAGGGGCCTGATCCAAAAGACAGGCCCCTAGGACGCGCTCCGCGGCCCCTCGGGGGCGGTGCGCAGCAGGAGCAGGGCGGTGTCGTCCGTGTACCGGCCGGTGGGCCAGGCGCGGTGGATGAGGTGGTCGATGAGGCGGTCGACGTCCTGGTCGCCCTGGCGGGCGAGCTGGTCGGCGAGCGCGGCGACCGTGCGGTCGGGGTCGGTGCCGGGCACCTCCACGAGTCCGTCGGTGTAGAGGGCGAGGGTGCTCCCCGCCGGCAGGTCCAGGCCGGTGACCGGGTACGGGGCTCCGATGTCGATGCCGAGCAGCGGGGCCGGGTCGAGCCGGACGGCGTGTCCCGGCCCGCCCGGCCGGTGCAGCAGGGGCGGCGGGTGGCCGGCGCTGGCGAGGACGGCCGTGCCGCCGGCGAGGTCGATCCGCGCGTACAGGCAGGAGACGAGCAGGTCGGTGCCGAGGTCCATCAGGACGCGGTTGGTGCGGGCCAGGACCTGGTCCGGCGACGCGCCCGCGCTGGCGCGGATGGCGGTGCGGACCTGCCCCATGAGCGCGGCGGCGGCCACGTTGTGTCCCTGGACGTCGCCGATGACGGCCGCGACGGTGGTGGCTTCGAGGGGGATCACGTCGTAGAAGTCGCCCCCGATGTCCATCCCGAGGCTCGCGGGCAGGTAGCGGGCGGCCATCGTCAGGCCGGGCACGGTCGGCAGGCTGTGCGGCAGGAGGGTCTCCTGGAGGCCGCGGGCGAGGCCGTGCACGGCGTCGTACAGCCGGGCGCGGTCCAGCGCCTGTGCGATGAGACCGGCGAGGGACGTGAGGACCGCACGTTCGTCGGCCGTGAACGTGCGGGGATGGTCGTAGGAGAGGATGCAACAGCCCACCGGCCGGCCGGAGATGAGCAGCGGCAGGAAGGCCCAGGCGTGCTTGCCGCTCATCAGCGGGGCCTGCGGGAAGGAACGGGCCAGTTCCTCGACGCTGGCGAAGAAGGACGGGACTCCGGTGGCCAGTACGTGACCCGCGGGGGTGATGTCGGTGCCCAGGGGCAGGCCGTCGAGGCGCTCGATGGCCGCCGCGTCGTAGCCGTGCCAGCCGGTGATCTTCAGACGGCCGGCCTCCGCCGCGGACAGGACCAGGCCGTCCGCGCCGAAGGCCGGCAGCACCTGGCCGGCGACCAGCTCGACGACGTCGCTGACCGCGACGGTCTCGGTCAGCGCGGCCGCCAGGTGCAGGAGCTGGTAGAGGCGGCCGGTCTGCGCGGTACGGGCGGCGGCGGTCGCGGGGCGCGGCGGGCCGGCGTCGCGGTCGGGCGGGGAGTCGGGTGCGGAGCCGGGTGCGGACTCGGGTGGTTCCCCGTCGGGGGCGGGCGCGGGGCTGATCCGGACGCTGATGCCGCTGGCGTCGGGGAAGAGCTCGAAGAGCAGCCAGCGGTCCGGGGGGTGCAGGGCGGTGAAGTCGACCGGGTCGCGGCTGATGACGGCGGTGCGGTAGTGGTCCTCGACGGCCGGCTGGTCCAGCCAGGGCAGGGACTGCCAGGGCCGGGTGCCCAGGAGCCGGTCGGCGTCCCGGCCGAGGAGGGTGGCCGCCGTGGCGGTGGCGAAGGTGATCCGGCCTTCCAGGTCCAGGGCCAGCGCGCCTTCCGGCAGGCGCTCAGCGTAGTCCGCGGCGGCCTCCGGGGTCCGGCCGGCGTACAGGTGGGGCTCGGCGAGGGGCACCAGGCGGGGCTCCTCGGGCGGCTGCGGGGGCTCCGCGGACTCGTCGAGCAGGTGGCCGATGCCCCGGGCCGCCGCCTCGATGTGGCCCCGCTCGCGGCGGGTGGTGCTCTGCGGGTGGGCGGCCGGCCAGAGCAGGACCAGCCCGCCCCAGGTCCGCGCGCGGCCCGGCAGCGGTGTGGCCGCGAGGGCGAAGCGGTACGGCAGGCTCGCCGCGACGCGGGGGTAGGTACGGGCGAGCTCCTCCTGGGAGCCCACCCACACCAGGCGGTCCTCGCGGACGGCCTCGCTCACCGGCACGGGTGTCGCCAGCGGGATCCTGCGCCAGGGCCAGGCCACCTCGGCCGGCAGGCCGCACAGCACCGCGAGGCCGAGCGTCTGGCCCGCCTGGTCGAGCAGGTAGAGGGCCCCCGCGGAAGCGCCGGTGCGCCGGACCGTGTCGGCCAGCGCCGCGTCCAGGAATTCCGTCCCGCCGCGCTGCTCGCCGATGCCGGACACCGCAGCTTCCATAACTGGACCATACGCCGAGATGCCGGACCGATCGCGCCGGTGGGAGGCGGTCGGGGAGGGACCGGGGTGCACGGGGCTCAGCTCGGCAGGGGGCCTCCGCAGCGCGGGCAGAGCCGCGCGCCGGGGGCGGTCGCGAGGCGGCCGCACCCGGGACAGACCAGGTGCAGGAGGCAGGCGGTCTCCCCGCCCTCGTCCGCTCCGGTGACCGGGGCCGGAACGGCGCGCGGGACCCCGTCAGGCGCGTCCCTGCCGGTCACGGACTCCCCGGGGGCCGTGTCGTGGCGGGCCGGCGTCCCGGCGCCGCGGTCTCGTGCTGCCATGTCCGGTCCCCCTGTCCGCCGCGGATCGTTCGCCCTTCACCTACCCCGCGGCCGGGCGGGAGTCACGCGGCGGATAGGGTCGTGGGCGTGCGGCCCGTCCCCGCTCTCCCGTCCCGCCCCCGGCCGTCCGGCCGCCAGCCCCCGGAATCACCCCGCACCATGAGCACCGACACCGCGCCGGCCGCGGCCGCCCCCGGCGCCGCGCCCCCGTCCGACACCGCGCCGTCCCGCCGCCGCCCGCCCGCCGGGCGCGCCCCGGCGCGGCCCAGCCCCGCGGCGGCCTTCCACAGCATCAGCGCCGCCACCGCGGTCCTCCTCGGCCTCGTCGCCATCGGTGCGGCGATCCACGAGCCGGTGCTCATACCGCCCCTCGCGGCCAGCGCCGCCCTGGTGCACAGCGCGCCGACCCTGCCGCTGGCCCAGCCGCGCAGCGTGATCGCCGGCCACCTGCTGGGCAGCGCCACGGGCTTCGCCGTCCTCGCGGGCGCGGGCAGCAGCGCCTGGTCCGCGGCCGTTGCGGCCGGGCTGGCGCTCGCCCTCAACCTGGTCGCCCGTACCCCGCACTCCCCCGCCGTCGCCACCGCCGTGGTCATCGTGCTCCAGCGGCCCGACCCGGCGCGCTTCGTGCCGCTGCTGTTCGCCTCCACGGTGCTGCTCGTGCTGACCGGGTACGCCGCCTCCCGCGTGCGCCGCGCCTCTCCGAGGTACCCCACCTACTGGTGGTGAACCGGGGAACCTACTGGTGGTGAACCGGGGAACCTACTGGTGGTGAACCGGGGACCGAAGGGCGCCCACGGCGCAGGTCAGCGCAGGTCGAGACGCATCAGGACGCGGGGGTGGCCGGCCAGAACCGAGGCGGTGTCGGCCGCGTGCACGAAGCCGGCGCGCTCGAAGTTCCGGCGCAGTCCGGCGTAGGCCATGGTCAGGTCCACCGTGGCGGCCCCGTTGTCGAGGGGGTACGCCTCGACGACCGGGGCGCCGTGGACGCGGGCGAACTCGACCGCGCCGGCGATGAGGGCGTGCGAGACGCCCTGCTTCCGGTGGCCGGGGCGCACCCGTATGCACCAGAGGGACCAGACCGGCAGGTCGTCGACGTGCGGGATAGTGCGGCTGCGGGCGAAGGAGGTGTCCGCGCGCGGGGCCACGGCGGCCCAGCCCGCCGGCTCGCCGTCGCGGTAGGCGATCACCCCCGGCGGCGTGGCGGCACGGCACAGCTCGGCGACGTGGTCGCCGCGGTCCGGGCCGCGCAGCTCGTTGTTGAGCTTGGCGGGGATCCGGTAGCTCAGGCACCAGCAGACGGTGGCCGTGGGCGACTTCGGGCCGATCACCGCGCGGACGTCGGCGAAGGCGGCCGCGGGGCGCACTTCGATGGTCATGGGGCCACGATGTCACGGGGGTCCGACAGCGCGCCGGGCATCCGGGCCCGGTCAGAGCACGGCGATGCCCAGCGGGCGGTGGCCGGCGGCCAGTCGGTGCGCGGTGCCCGTGCCGAGGTCGACGACGGTGATGCCGTCCCAGGATCCGTCCCGGGTGAAGCCGCCGGTGACGTAGGCGGTACGGCCGTCCGCGGAGACGGCGACGTCCTCGTGGGGTCCCCGCAGCGGAACGATCCGCTCGCGTCCGTCCGGGGCGCGGACCGTGAGGGAGGCGGGGCCGTCCTCGGCGGGGTCGACGGGGCCGGTGCCGACGACCAGCAGGGTGCCGTCCGGGGTGACGGCGGTGCCGTGCTGGTGGGTGTTCGCGGTCATCGGCTCGACCGTCGAGGTGCCGGTGCGCGGGTCCAGTACGACCAGCCGCTCGCCCTCGAAGGGCAGCAGCAGCCGGCCGTCGGAGGGACGCACGGCGGCGTAGTGCGGCTTGAGCCAGGAGCCGAGGCCGCCCGCGGTGCCGTACGGGGCGACCTCGATGCGGCGGGGGCGCAGCGAGTCGGCCGGGACGACGGTCACGTCGAAGGAGTCGTGGCCGGTGGCGTACACCTCGCGGCCGTCGCGCGATACGTCGACGTCGAAGGGGCGGCGGCCGACGGGGACGGCCGCGGTGACCTCCAGCTGCCGGGTGTCGACGACCTCCAGGGCTCCGTTGCGGCCGGGCACGTTGACGCCGACGTAGGCGCGGCTGCCGTCGGGGGCCAGGGCGACGCCCATGCCGCCGCCCCGGTACTCGCCCGTGGTCGGCCGGCCGGTGTCGGTGCGGTAGGGGACGAGGGCGACGCGCGTGCGGGTCCGGGTGTCGACCACGGCGACGCCCTCGGCGGTGGCCACCCAGGCGCGGCCGTCCGGGCCGACCTCCAGGCCGTAGGGGGCGGTGCCGACGCGGACGGAACCGGTGGGGCCGCCGGCGGGGTCGACGAACGTGACGGTGTCCGCCCCGAAGTCGGCGACCAGGAGGGTGCCGTGGGGGGTGGGTGCGGTTCGGGTGGGTGCGGTTCCCCGGGGTGCGACCCCGGCCCCGTCAGGGGCGCGCGCGGTGCGGACGGTGGCCGGGGTGGTCCGGGCGGGGGCCGGGGCCGTCCGGGCGGCGGCGCCGGTGCCGGGGGCGCATCCGGCGAGCAGCGCCGCCGCGACCAGGGCGGCGGGCAGGGACCGGCTCCTTGCGCACCTCCGCCGGCTCCGGCCCCCGGTGCGCGGGGTCCTCACCGGTCCGCCGCGGGGCCGCCGGGGCGGGGGGACACGGCCCGGAGGAAGTCCGCGATCGCGGTGAACCCGCGGCGCTCGGCGTGCTGCCGGGCGGTCACGCCCTCGTGGTCGGCGAGCAGGGGGTCGGCGCCGGCCGTGATGAGCAGTTCCACGATCTCCTGGTGGGCGGGACCGCCGTCGCCGAGGATGACGGCCTCCAGCAGGGCGGTCCAGCCGAGGCGGTTGACGTGGTCGACGTCGATGTCGGTCTCGCGCACGACCGCGCGGACGTACGCGACGTGCCCGCGCTCGGCGGCGGGGATGATGCTGACGCCGCCGTAGCGGTTGCGCAGGCGCAGGTCCGGAGCGGCCGGCAGCAGGGTGCGCATCATCGGCACGCTGCCGGTGACGCCGGTCACCAGCCAGGCGCTGTCGGCCCGTTCGTCCTGGGCGTCGGGGTCGGCCCCGGCGGCGACCAGGGCCTCGGCGGTGTCGACGTGGTCGCCGAGGGCGGCGAGCAGCAGGGCGGTGCGGCGGTGGTCGTCGCGGGCCTCGAGGTCGGCGCCGGCGGCCAGGGCGGCGCGGACTCCCGCGGTGTCGCCGGTCGCGGCCGCGGCGAGCAGGTGCGGGTTCTGGGCGTTCACGGTGGTGGTCCTCCAACGGCCGGTGTGGGGGCGGGCGGCACGGGGGCACCGGTCGGGTGGGTGCCCCCGGGTCCATCCTCGGGCGGGCGGGGCCGCGGGCGGTCGGCGGAGCGGCTCGGGCCGGTGCTCGGACCGGTGGAGGCGGGGGTCGTCCGATCGGATGACCCCCGGGGTGCGGGCCCGCGGGCGGCCGCACGACCGCCCGGTGCCGCGCCGGGGGTCGGGCCCCGGGCGGCGGCCGCCCCCTCGCCCGTGGCGGCGCGGGACCCGATCAGTCCCGGTCCGCGGCGGCGAGCGGCGCCCCTTCCGTCGGGGTGAGCGCGGCGGCGGCCGCGAAGAGGCGGGCGCAGCGCCGGGTCATGGCCTCCGGGGACTGGTCGGGGTGCTTGACCCACCAGCGCACGAGGGTGGCCACCAGGTCGCGCCAGACGTACTTGAGGGCGTCGGCGTCCAGCGGGTCGGTGGAGCCGGTGGCGCGGAGCAGGTCGGCGGTGCCGTCGGCGGCGAGGGCGTCGACGGCCGACCAGTAGGCGGCGGCCCGGCGGGCCGCCTCGCCGCCGGGGGGGAGCGTGGTGTCGTAGAGCACGAACCAGGCCTCCCGCTGCCCTTCGAGCGCGGTGAAGATGCCGTGCAGCACGCGCAGGGGCGTGTCCGGCCCGGTGCCCGCGCCGTCCATCGCGGTGCGGACGGCCGCGAGGAGTCGGTCGCCGACCGGGGTCAGGCAGGCGGTGTACAGGTCTTCCTTGGTGCCGAAGTACTGGTGCAGCAGCGTCTTGGTGACGCCGACGCGGGCGGCGATCGCGGCGAGGGAGGCGGCCGCGTAACCGCTCGTGCCGAACTCCTGGGTCGCGGCCGTCAGGATCTGCTGCTCGCGGTCGTGGCGCGGGACTCCCTTGGTGCCGGCCTTCGATCGGGGGGTTGCCATGCAGGAATATTATCAGTAGGTAATTTACCGCAAGGTAAGTTACCGTCGTCCCGACTCCTGGAGCACTTCCATGGCCGACACCGCGACCCCGCCCACGTCCCGCGTCCGCTCCTGGTGGGGGTGGGGGTGGGCGGACGCGCATCCCGACGACGCCGAGTGCGTCGCGATGGGCGCCCTCTTCCCCGGCTCGCTGGCCCGCCCGCTCCCCGTGCCGCGGGTGGCCGACCTGGGCATCGGGGCCCCGGCCGTCGAGCCGCCGGCGAGCCTGGCCCACCTGGTCGCCACCGACCCCGGGGACCGCGCCGCCCACGCGATGGGCAAGGCGTACCGCGACGTGGTCCGGGCCCTGCGCGGGCGGCCCGGCCGCGTCCCCGACCTCGTGGCCCGCCCGCGCGACGAGCAGCACGTGGCCGACCTGCTGGAGTGGGCGGGGGAGCGCGGCGTCGCCGTGGTGCCGTACGGCGGCGGTTCCTCGGTCACCGGCGGTGTGGAGTACCGCGGCGACGCCCACCGGGCCGTGCTGTCACTGGACCTGACCGCCATGGACCGGGTCCTGGAGGTCGACGCCGCCGGCCGGGCGGCGCGGATCCAGGCCGGCACGCTCGGCCCGGGCCTGGAGGACCAACTGCGGCCCCACGGACTGACGCTGCGGCACTTCCCGCAGAGCTTCGAGTTCTCCACACTGGGCGGTTGGCTCGCCACGCGCGCGGGCGGCCACTACGCCACCGGCCGCACGCACATCGACGACTTCGTGCAGTCCCTGCGCGTGGTCACCCCGGCCGGCACCAGCGCTTCCTGGCGGCTGCCCGCCTCGGGCGCCGGCCCCTCCCCCGACCGGCTGTTCCTCGGCTCCGAGGGGGCGCTCGGCGTGATCACCGAGGCGTGGCTGCGGGTGCAGGTGCGGCCGGCCCACAAGGCCTCCGCGGCCGTGGCGTTCGCCGGCTTCGACGACGCCCTGACCGCCGTACGGCTGATCGCGCAGTCCGACCTGATGCCGGCCAACTGCCGTCTGCTGGACGCCGGCGAGGCCGCGCTCGCGGGCGCCTCGGCCGACGGCAGCGCGGTGCTCGTGCTGGGGTTCGAGTCGGCCGACGCGCCCGTCGGGGACCGTCTCCGGCAGGCCGTGGGGCTGGCCCGGTCCTGCGGCGGCACGGCCGTGGGGGCGGACGGCGCGGCCGGCGCCGACGGCGCGCCCGGCGCCGGCGACGCGGTCGGCGCCGGCGACGCGGTCGGCGCCGGCGACGCGGTCGGGGCCTGGCGGTCGGCGTTCCTCAAGATGCCGTACCTGCGGGACGGGTTGGCCCGGATGGGGGTCGTGGCGGAGACCTTCGAGACGGCCGCGACCTGGGACCGGATCCCGGGGCTGATCGAGGCGGTGCGCACCGAGGTCGACGCGGCGGCCCGCAGGGCCACCGGACACCCGGCGACGGTCAACTGCCGTCTCACGCACGTCTATCCCGACGGCGCGGCGCCCTACTTCACCGTCCTCGCCGCCGGACGCCCGGGCGACGAGCTCGCGGTGTGGGACGACCTGAAGGCGGTGGCGAACGAGGTCCTGCACCGGTACGGCGCCACCATCACGCACCACCACGCGGTCGGCCGCGACCACCGCCCCGGGTACGACCGCCAGCGACCCGAGCCCTTCGCGCTGGCGCTGCGGGCGGCGAAGGACGCCCTGGACCCGCGGGGCATCCTCAACCCCGGCGTGCTCGTCGGCTGAACGAAGCGGGGGCCGGCGGAGCGAGGCGGGCGCCGGCAGCGCGGGAGGCACGCGGCGGCTCGGCGAGGCGGGCGCCGGCCGAACGAGGCGGGCGCCGGCCGAACGAGGCGGGCGCCGGCCGAAGGAGGCGGGCGCCGGCAGCGCGCCACGAGCGCCGCCCGGGCGCGCCGGGCGCCCCACCGGGGCCGCCCACCCGCCGGCGTCGCGACCCGCCCGGCCCCCGCCGTGACGCTCCGCAAGGGGTTTTCGCCCCCGCGCCCCGGGCGCCGGTCGGTTCCGGCCAACCTCGGCCGCGCGGGATGCCGGTGCCCGGACCGGCCCCGTAACGATCAGCCACCAGTACGGCGCCGCCGGCCCCGCCAGGTCGGCCGGATCCGGCTGCTCCGCCCTCCGGGCTGCGCTCTACTCGCTCTCCCCGATTCCCCTCCGGCAGCACCGAGCCCCTTCCCGCACCGCGGGCGGGCCTCCTCGCCATGCCTCCGGCCGGGCCGAACCGGGTTTCCCGAAAGCCGAGTTGAAGGAGCAGCCGATGTCCCAGCAGCAGGCCGAGAAACCACGGACCGCCGTCCTCCCGCCCCCGCCGGAGCTGACGTACACCGGAGGGCAGCACAACGCCGCCATGGAGCGCCTGACGCTCGGCCAGATGGCCCGGCGGGTGCCGGCCGCCCTCGCGCAGACCGCCCGGCTCGCCTCGGCGGTCCACCGCACCGCGTTCGTCTGGCTGGTGTGCGCGCAGGTCGTCGGCGGGATCTGCACGGCCGCCGCGCTGGCGGCCGTGTCCCGGGCGATGGGACCGCTGCTGGCGGGCGGGGACGTCGGGCAGCGCCTCTCCGGAGCGACCTGGCCGCTGGCGGCCGCGGCGGCCATGACGGCGCTGGGCGCGCTGGCGTCCATCGCGGCCGGCAGCGCCGCGCGCCGGCTCAACCCGGGGATGTCGACCATCGCCGACCTGGCGATGGTCGACGCGCACATGGACGTGGAGCTGGCCGCCTACGACGCCCCGGACTTCACCGAGCGCTCGGAAGCCGCGGAGATCGGGTCCGCGCGCTCGGGCATGCTGCTGCAGGACGCCCTGGGCTTCACCAGCGGCCTGATCGACCTGGTGGCGGTGGCCTCGGTGCTGTCGGTGGTCCATCCCGTGCTGCTGCCGCTGCTGCTGGTGTCGGTGGTGCCCCGCGGACTGGGCTCGGTGTTCGCCGCCCGGCTCGACCACCGGCTGCACAACGAGACGGTCGCCTCCCGCAACATCCGCAACATGATGCGCTGGCACCTGACCACCCCGAAGCTCGCCGACGAGCTGCGGGGCAACAGCATGCGCCCGTACGCGCACCACTGGTACGCGGCGGTGTGCGCACGGATCGACGCACGGATGGCCGGCTCCGCCCCGCGCTACCTGGCGGTGTACCTGACGGCCGCCGTGGTCTCCGGCCTGCTCGCACTGGTGACCTGGGGCTGCCTGGGCGTGCTGGTCCTCGGCGGGTTCATGGCCCTGGGAGCGGCGGGGACGGCGATCGTGGCGATGCGGACGTCCACCGCCGCACTGTCCAAGCTGGTGGTCTACGGGGCCGCGATGTTCCAGCACGCCCTCTACCTCGGGGACTACACCGCGTTCCTCGCGCAGGCCGCCGAGCGGTCGGGGCCACGGGGCCCGCGCGAGATGGCCGCACCGGAGCAGGTCCGCTTCGAGGGGGCCACGTACACGTACCCGGGCAAGGACGCCCCGGCGCTCGGGCCGATCGACCTCACCCTGTGCCGGGGCGAGGTGGTCGCCCTGGTCGGCGAGAACGGCGCGGGCAAGTCCACGTTCATCCGGCTGCTGACCTCGCTGACGGCGCCGACGACGGGGACGGTCACGTGGGACGGGGTGCCGACGTCGGGGTCGGACCAGCGGTCCGCGTGGCGCCACGTGGGGCTGGTCACGCAGTCCTACGGCTACTGGCCGTTCTCCGCGCGCGAGAACATCACGCTCGGGCAGCCCGGCCCGCGCGGTGACGCGGCCGTGTGGGACGCCCTGCGGGCGGTGGGCATGGAGGAGACGGTGGCGGGCTTCCCGAACGGCCTCGACACCCTGCTGGCCCGCTCGTTGTGGGGCGGGCACGAGCCGTCGGGCGGGCAGTGGCAGCGGCTGGCCTGCGGCCGGGCCTTCCACCGGCGCCCGGCGCTCCTGGTCATGGACGAGCCGACGTCCGCCATGGACCCGCGCGGCGAGCACATGGTCTTCTCCGGGCTCCGGGAGACCAAGGACGAGCGGATCACGGTGATCGTGACGCACCGGATGGAGAACTGCCGGCTGGCCGACCGGATCGTCGTCCTGGAGCGGGGCAGGATCACCGAGCAGGGGACCTACGAGGAGCTGTCCGGCCGGTCGGGCGGGACCTTCGCCGAGCTGGTGCGGCTGTCCATGGACCGGTAGGCCGGCGCCTCCGGACCCCGCCCGACCCGGCACGACCCGCAGGGACCGCCGGGCCGGTGCCGGCGGCCCCGCCCGTCGCACGGGGCGGGGTCGCCGGCGGGCCACGACGCGTCGAGCGCCGAGGAGGTCCTCGCACCACGGGACCGGCCCCCGGGCCCGGCCGCCACTGTCAGAGGACGTGGGTGAGGACCTCGAGCACCTCGGCGGTGATGGCCGACTCGTTGCGCTCGAACTCCGGGCCGGTCAACAGGTTCGGGTCGGCGGGCAGTCCGGTCAGGACCGGCGTGTGCAGGTGACCGCCCGGGAGGTGGGGGGCCAGCTCCAGACGGAGTCGGTTGGAACGGTAGGCGACCTCGTTGGAGAGGTATCCCCCGCCTCCCCCGGCCACGGCGCGGGAGCCCGGGGTCGGCCCGTCCTCGCGCTCGACCGGGTGGTCCCCGCCGGCCGGTATCTCGGTCACGGAGGTGTTCCAGAGCACGGGGTACGGCGCCCGTACGGCGCCGGTGACGGCCTCGCCCGGGAGGGTCGAGGCGATGAACTCCGGGCCCGCGGCCAGGCCCGGCGGCGGGACCGGACGGTCGGGCGTACCGCCCGACAGCGCGCCGGTGTTGTCGGGGTACGGGTCGGCCGAGCGGGCCCGTCCCGCCCACGCCTCCAGCGTGAACAGTCCGGGATAACCCTGGCTGACGGTGGTGATGGCGTGGGCGGTGCGCGGGCCCGCCGCCATCCGGGGGCCGAAGGCGCGCTCCACGATGCCGCGGTCGAAGTCGCCGTACCGGACGGGCAGCAGGACCGACCGGATCTCCGCGGGGGTGCCGTCCGCGAGGGTGATCCGACGCCCGTTGAGGAGCAGGGCGGCGGAACCGGAGGGGTTGGCGCGGCGCAGCTCCTGGTCGAGTCCGAAGGGGTCGAACCCGCTGACGAACAGCCGACGCAACCCCGGGCGGCCGCTGAAGTCGTTTCCGGTCAGCCCGCGGGAGGCGTCCTCGAGCCGGCCGCGCAGTGCGGCCCGGTCCACGTCGAACGCCGGCTGCCAGTCGGCGAGTTGCACCGTCATCGCGAGTCGGGTCCAGTACAGCGGACGGTCGTCGCCGGCCGGCAGGTCGCCGCCGGGCCGGCGCCCCTGGGCGCGGTGGACCGCGGCCCACCACAGGGCCTCGCCCCAGGCGTCGACCAGCCGCTCCGCCTCGGCCCGGCTGCGCACGGAACGCAGCGCGGCCGGGAAGCGGGTGACGAAGTCGTCGAGTCCGGCCCGCCGGGGGAAGTCGGCGGTCCGGGGGTCGGAGAGGCGGGCCTGTTCGCGGTCCGGTGCGAAGGCCGTCGCGCGGCCGACCGCCGGGCCCGCCAGGGCGGGCCCGGCGGGGAGCAGCGCGGCGACGGGTCCGAGGAGGGTGGCGGCCAGGGCCGCACGCCGGGGCAGAGTCATGCCATGTGACATTACACAGCGCGCTGACCTGCCATCAGTGACCTTCCGGCCAAAGCCCCGCCCCCCGGCTCCGGGCGGAGACGGCGCGGCACGGTCTCACCAGGGAATCGGCCCGTCCTCGGCCAGAAAGGCGCCCGTCGGGCCGTCCTCGCCCACGGTCGCCAGGTCAACCGCCACGACCGCACCCTCCTCCACCGTGCGCATCCCGGTGTGGCGGTTGAGGTCGGTCGCGCAGTAGCCGGGACTCACCGCGTTGACCAGGATCCCTTCGGCGCGCAGTTCGTCGGCGTAGAGCGCGGTGATCGCGTTCAGCGCGCTCTTCGAGGTGCAGTAGGGGAGGAGGACCGCGGAGTAGGGGGACCACGGGCTGCCCGGGTCGGCGAGGTGGGTGAGGGAGCCGAGTTCGCTGGACATGTTGACGATGCGTGCGGCGGCGGAGCGGCGGAGCAGGGGGAGCATGGCGTGGGTCACCGCGATGACGCCGAACACGTTGGTCTCGTAGACCTGCCGGACCGTGGCGGCGGGGGTTTCACTCGGTCTCTGCGGTCCGGCGGCGATCGCGGCGTTGTTGACGAGGATGTCGAGGCGGCCGAACGTGGCGTCGATGTGCTCGGCGGCGGCCCGGACCGAGATCTCGTCGGTGACGTCCAGTGGTACGAACCGTACGTCGGCGCCGCCCGCACGAAGCTCCTCGGCCGCCGCCTCGCCGCGCTCGGCGTTGCGTGCGCCGATCAGGACGGTGATGCCGAGGGCCGCGAGCCCGCGCGCCGTTTCCTTGCCGATGCCCTTGTTCGCACCGGTGATCAGAGCAGTCTTCTGCGAAGTCGTCATGGCGCCCAGCCTCCCCTCCCCCACGGGCGGCAGGGAAAGACCGGAAGGCTCTGGATCTATAGTCCACAGATATGAATGAGCTGGAGGTGCGGGAGCTGAGGTACTTCATCGCGGTCGCCGAGGAACTGAACTTCAGCCGGGCCGCGCAACGCCTGCGGATGGCGCAGCCCCCGCTGTCGAAGGCGATCGCTCAGATGGAGTCCCGGCTCGGGGTACGCCTGTTGGAGCGCACCACCCGGCAGGTGAGGCTGACCGACGCCGGTCAGGTGCTGCTCGACCAGGCCCGGATCGCGGTCGACGCGGTGCACGCGGCGGCCCGGCGTGCCCGCCGGGCCGGCCGGCCGACACCCGAGCTGGTCGTGGCGGTCAAGCCGGGAGGCGATGCCGGGCTGTTGCGGGAGATCCTCGCCGCCTACCGGGGAACGGGTTCGGACCTGCCGCCGCCCGAAGTCGTCGTCGGCGGCAGCGGCCTGCCGATCGCCATGCTGCGGGACGGCCGTGCCGACGTGGCGCTGCTGCGCAGCCCGTTCGACGGTCGGGGGCTGGATTCCGAGATGCTCGTGGTCGAGCCGCGACTGGCCGTCCTCCCCGCCGCGCACCCCCTGGCCGGACGCCGGCGACTGCGGCTGACCGACCTCGAGGGCGAACCGATCCCACGCTGGAAGGGGGCCGCCCCCTCCACCACCGCCTACTACACCGGACGCGACGGCACCGAAACAGGCGATGGCCACGCGGGCTCGGCACCGGCCGACGCTCCCGAGGGGCCGCTCGTGGCCAGCGTCGAGCAACTCCTGGAGGTGGTCGCGCTGGGCCAGACGGTGGCGTTCCTGTCACGCTCCACCACCGAGCGGCACCGGCGTCCGGACATCGTCTACCGCCCGGTCACCGGCCTCAGCCCCAGCTCGGTCATGGTCGCCTGGCCGGAGACCTCGCGGTCCGCAGCCGTCGCCGCCTTCGTCCGAGCCGCCCACGACGTCGCCGCCCACCACCCCGACCACGTGGCCGCGCTGGCCTGACCGGCGTACTCACCCCTGGTCGCGCCGACCGCGCGCTTCTCCTGCCCGCCCTCTTCCAGCCGCCAGGTGCCGCACGACCGAGGCCGGCAGCGCCGTGCGCCGCGGCTCCGCCGCGCGCTCCAGGCCTCCACCCGCTCCGGCTCCGCCACCCGCCGCCCCGCCGGCACCTGCAGCAGCGCCACCGGGTCCCCCGGCAGCGCGCCGTCCGCCCGCCGGGTCGCGTTGGCACCGTGGCGTGCAGCCGCTTTCCCCGCGACCGCCCGCACCGCACCGACCCCGCCGGTGGGTCCCGTGGTGTGTGGGGGAGGTGCTTGACGCGTCGCGGCAGGCTGGTCCGGAGGCAGGCCCGGGCCGGAGGTGGCCGCAGGCCAGGGCGAAGCCCCGAAGCCTCCGGGGTGGGCCTGCCGCAGGGCCTGCAGGCCACGACGCGTCAAGCACCGAGGGGACCCACACACCACGGGACCCGCCCCCGAAGCGACCCCACCCCGACACCGCCCCACCACCCCGACACCGACACCGGCACCACACCCGCACCCACACCCGCACCCGCCGCCCACGACGGCCGGTCACACCGACGGCCGGTCGCCCCCCACGGCCGGCAGCCCCCCACCCCACAGCCGGTCGCCCCGAAGCCCCCGTCCGCCGGCCTCACCCGTTGAGCAGCCCCATCATCTCCGGCGAGTAGCGGTCGCCGGAGGCGATGCCGCGGGGCGCGACGGCCTCGATCGCGGCGAGGTCCTGCGCCGTGATCGTGATGTCCGTGGCCGCGACGTTCTCCTCCAGGTAGCGGCGGCGCTTGGTGCCCGGGATGGCGACGGCACCCTGGTGCAGCACCCATGCCAGCGCGAGCTGGGACGGAGTGACCGCCTTCGCTCCGGCCAGCTGCCGCACGGCGTCGACGACGGCGAGGTTGCGGGCGAAGTTCTCGCCCTGGAAGCGGGGGTCGGTACGGCGGAAGTCGTCGGCGGCGAAGTCGTCGGGCGTCGTGATGGCGCCGGAGAGGAAGCCGCGGCCGAGCGGGGCGTACGCGACCAAGCCGATGCCCAGCTCGTCCAGGACGTCCCGGACCCCGTCGCCCTCGATGCCCCGCTCGAAGAGGGAGTACTCGGTCTGGACGGCCGTCAGGGGGTGGACGGCGTGGGCGCGGCGGATGGTGGCCGCGGCGGCCTCGCTGACGCCGAGGTAGCGGACCTTGCCGGCGGCGACCAGTTCGGCCATGGCGCCGATGCTCTCCTCGACGGGCACGTTCGGGTCGATGCGGTGCAGGTAGTAGAGGTCGATGTGGTCCGTGCCCAGGTGGCGCAGCGAGCGGTCGGCGGCGCGGTGGATGTAGTCCGGGCGGCCGTTGAGGCCGTGCAGCGTGCCGTCGTCGTCGAACTCGACGCCGGTCTTGGTGGCGACGACGACCCGGTCGCGGCGGTGGCCGGCCAGCGCCTTCCCGAGGAGCTGCTCGTTGGCGAAGGGGCCGTAGCCCTCGGCGGTGTCCAGCAGCGTGACGCCGAGTTCCAGTGCGCGGTCGATGGTGGCCAGCGATTCGGCCTCGTCGGTCGCTCCGTAGAAGGCGGTCATGCCCATCAGGCCGAGGCCTTCGGCGCCGACGTGCAGACCCTGGGAGCCGAGTGCGCGGAGTTCCATGAGATGTCCTCTCGGGGACGGGGAGCAGAAGTAACTAACTGGTTATTTCATGGTGCGCCGAGGCATCGCGGTTTGTCAATAACTAGATAGTTACTTGCTAGCCTGGGCCCATGGCACGCGATTCCCACGCAACGAGGGCACGGATCCTGGAGGCCGCGTTCGACGAGTTCGCCCGCTACGGCATCGCCGGGGCCCGGGTGGACCGCATCGCGGAGGCGGCCGGGGCCAACAAGCGGATGATCTACGTCTACTACGGCAACAAGGAGCAGCTCTTCGACCAGGTCCTCCAGGAGGCCCTGGAGAAGGGCGCCGAGTCCGTGCCGTTCGACGCCGAGGACCTGCCCGGGTACGCCGGCGCGATCTTCGACCACCTGGCGGCCGACCCGCGACTCGTCCGCCTGGTGATGTGGCGGCGACTGGAGCGGCCGGAGGTCACCGCACCGGAGGCCACGTCGTACGGGCACAAGCTCGCGGCGCTCGAGGCGGCCCAAGGGGCCGGCCTGGTGGACCCCGGGTACGCGCCGGCGGACGTCCTCGCGCTGGTCCTGGCCCTCGCCCAGGCCTGGTTCACCACGGGGATCGGGCCGGCGGGCGGGGACGGGGAGGCCGACTGGGTACGGGAGCACCGGGACCGGCACCGCGCGGCGGTGGTCGGGGCGGTGGCGCGGCTGAGCGGGCCGCCGGCGCCGGGCGCGGCCCCGTAGGCACGACAGGCACGACGTCCGGCGGTCGCGGGGGGCGCGACCGGCCGTCCCGGGTCGGGCCGGGCCCGTCGACCGCACCGCCTCGCCCGCCTCGGATGGAGGGCGGCCCGCACCCGCGCCGCCCTCCATGCGGGGGGGCCGGGGATCGGTCCGGGCAGCCCGGCACTAGATTCCTCGCATGTCTTCGCATCTCAGTCACGGCGCTTCGGGAGCCCTGCGACGCTTCGCCGGATGGATCGCCCGGGGGTCGGTGGGCCATCCCATGCTGGAAGGGGTCGACTACTGGGATGCGCTGCGCGACTCGCCCTCCCAGATGGAGATCTGCGTCGCGATCTTCGCCAACGTCCTCGAACTGGACGAGCAGGGCGAGCCGGTGAACGAGAAGTACGCGGAGCGCCGGGCCGCAGTCTGGCTCTACCGGTACTGCACCGGGGAGATGCCCCCAGGGGAGCCGGAACTCGAGCCCTGGGAAGTCGAACTCCACTGAGCGCTACCGTGCGACCCCGTTCGAGCAGGGCCGCGCCTCGAACGGCTGCGACGACGACGGAACGACCCTCAAGAGTGCGGCCGAGCGGGTTCGGGGTGCGGGCTCACGGCGTGCGCGGGTCGAGGGCGGGGGGCGTGGCGGTCAACTCCGCGCGGACCCGCGCCCGTACGGCGGCCACGGCCGGCGAGTCGGTGAAGGCCTCGCACACCAGGACCAGCCGGGCGGCCTCCGCCTCCAGGTCCACCGGCGCGCCCGGCACGGGCGGGGCCGCGGCCGCGCGCACGGCGCCGGTGGCGCGCGGGTAGCGGTGTCCGACCGCGGCTGCCTCCAGGGCGGCCGCGAGCTCGGCGGCCTCGACGGTCGCCGCGCGGCGCGGGCTGCCGGCCGGGGCCGGGCAGGCCGCGACCGCCCAGCGGGCCGCCGCGGGATGGACGTGGACGCGCAGCGCGAGTTGGGCGTCCCGGATCTCGATCACCCGCCGGTAGAGCGCGAACCCCGGACTGCCCGCGGTGACGGCGGCCGGCGCGAAGGCGATCTCGGGGCGGGCCGCGTGCAACGCCGCCCAGAGCGGGGCGATCCTGCGGTGGCTGCGGCGGGCCCGTAGCCAGCGGGCCGGGGCACCGAGCCGGCCGCCCCAGGCCGTCAGGGTCATGCCGGCGACGCTGAGCACGATCGTGACCAGGGCGAGCGGGGCGGAGTTCACCCCGATGTCGTGGTGACCGGTGCGCAGGCCGTCGACGACGAGTTCCACGCTCCAGGCCGACCAGAGGAAGCCCGCGACGGCGCCGGCGACGACGAGCCGCAACCCGGAGCGCAGCGGGCTGGGCCCGAGCTGTCCGGCGGACCGGTGGACCACCACCGCGAGCAGGCCGGTGCACCAGAGGCTGTGCACCGTGAAGAGCAGGTCGTACCCGGCCAGCGCCGGCCGGCCGGCGGCCCCGGCGGTCAGCTCGGTGCCCGCGGGGACGGCCCCGGCCGCCCGGTAGAGGACCGCGGCGCACGCCATCACCAGGACCGAGGCCGTGGCCTGGCGCAGGACGTGGGGGACGCGGGCCCCGCCGTACCGCACGGTGTGGGCGAGCAGGGCGAGGAAGGCCTCGGCAGCGAGCTTGAGTTCGGTGCCGACGAGGGGCAGGACGGTCCGCAGCGGCCCCGCGGGCTCCGTGGCCGGGACGCGGGTAAACGGGAGCAGGAGCATGGCGAGCCCGATGGCCACGGTGAAGGCGACGAGGTAGCGGGACTCGGGGTGCGGCCGGCCGCCGCGCCAGAACCAGATCCGGCAGGCGGCTCCGGTGAGGGCGATGAGGCCGGTGAGGAAGTGGAGGGATCCGAGCATGGCTCAGGGGCCGACCGTGCCGCGCCGGCCGCGAGCCGGAACGCCGGGGCGGACGGCCGGAAGGTCCGGGCGGACCGAAGGGACGGCAACGGGGCGGCCCGGGACATCCGAACCGCCCGGCGAGTCGTCCGAACCCCCTGGCGGGACGTCCCGGCCGCCCGCCGCGACGTCCGGGCGGCGGGCCGGGACGTCGAAGACCCCGCCGAGGCGCTCCGTCTGGGCGGTCGGGTACGGCGTACCGGCGGCCGGACGGCCGGCGGCGGCGCGGTGCATGACCATGGAGGCGATCAGCTCGGCCTCCTGCTCCTGGGCGTCGGTGTAGGCGCCGCGCCCGAGCACGCGGTGCACCAACTCGTCGGAGAGGTGCGGCACGAGCGCGCGGACCGTCGTCGTGTCCGCGACGGGGCCGGTCTGGCGGTGGCCGCCGAGCAGGTGGCCGACCTCGTGGAGGACGATGTGCCGCTGGTGGAGCGCGGTGGTGTCGGAGGGGTAGCCGATGTAGTCGGCACGGTCGGTGCTCACCAGGACGCCGCAGGTGCCGAAGGCGCCGGCCGGCAGGGCCAGGAACTCCACGGGCCGGCCCAGGCGTTCGGACAGCGCGGCCGCCAGGGGTTCGAGTGCGAACGGCTCGGGCAGCGGCACGCCGTCGGCGATGCGCCGGCAGCGCCGCCAGAGCCCGCGCCGGGGTACGCGGCTCAGCACGGGGTCACTTCCGGCGCCGGGCTTCGGCCTCGCGGCGGGCGATCGCCTCGATCATGTCGCTGATGGTGCCCAGCCCCTCGGGCGAGAGCGTGACGGCGCGCAGCGCGACGTCCCGGACCTCGGCGTCGCGCAGCGCGCCGAGCAGGGTGAGCTCCTCGGAGATCCGCTCGCCCTGCTCGTCGTCGAAGAAGTAGGACGGCGGGACCTGGAAGAAGGCCGCCAGGGCCTCGAGGTGCCGCTTGGTCGGGTTGTCCCGGCGGCCGGTGCGCAGCTGCCAGAGGTAGGTGGCCGAGAAGGTCTCGCCGCTCGCCTCGCGACAGGCGCGGGCCACCTCCTCGTTGCTGTACGCCTCGCGGCTCGGGCGGCGCACCGTCTGGAACAGCCGCTCGATCCGGTCGGCGAGGGTGGGCACCCCCGTCTCGCCTGCCGCCACGTGGCTCCTCCCCGTTCCTCTCGGTCGTACGCGTCGGTCCTACGCGTCGGTCGTACGTGTCGTCGTACGCGCCGCCGGTCGTACCCGCCGGTCGTCCGCGTCGGCCGTACCCGTCGGTCGTGCCGGCTGGTCACATCTGTCGGTCCGCCCCGCCTGCGCGGCCCAGCATAATGCGGCGTTATTCATTTCAGCTCATGCGATGTTGGCCTGAATTCACACTAGTTGGCGATCGGTGCGCGTGACAGTCTTGCGCCGTGATCTCCGACTCCCTCCCGCCATCGGACCGCAGGGTGCTGCCCGCCGATCCGGCGCTCGACGCCGAGGCGGTTCCGGCCGGGGACCGCCTGCGGGCGCTGGAGGCGCTGGGCGTCCTGGCCAGGGCCGCCGCCCGGCTCGACGACCCCGACCTGTTCCACCGCCCCCGGTTCCACCACCCCCGGCGCCCCGTCCCCGCGCACCGGCGGCACCTGCGCCCGGCCGAGCCCGGTCGGCCCGTCGACGCGGCCCCCGCGTCCGAGCCGCCCGCCCGAGCGGGCCTGCAGGCGGTCCGCGCGGTCCGGGAGGAGGCCCGCGCCCAGCCCGGCAGGCGGCCCTGCCCCACGCCCGAGTCGCTGGCCGAACTGCACCGGATGATCGCGGCCTCGGATCCGGACGTCCCCGGCCGCGGCGGCTACCGCCGCTCCCCCGCCGCGGTCGTCGGAGCCGACGGCCGGCGGTCCGTGGTCGCCGTCGCCCCGGGTGCCGAACTGCGCGCCCACATGGAGCGCTGGTACGAGTGGGGCCGCCTGACCACGTCCCCACCGCTCGACGCGGCGGCACTGGCGATGCTGCAGTTGCTGACGATCCACCCCTTCCCCGCCGCCAACGGCCGTACGGCCCGTCTGCTGGCCCAGTGCGACCTGGTCGCGGCGGGCCTCATGCCGGGCCTGCTGCTCGACCTCGACGGGTGGGTGCGCATCCACCGGCAGGAGCACGACGAGGCACTGGAGGCCGCCACGGACGGCGAACTCGTCCTCTGGGGCGCGGTGTTCGCCCGCATGGTCACCGAGACCGCCCAGCACCGGGTCGCGGCGCTCAGGGCGTACGAGCGGATGCTCGACGAGGCGTCGGCCCGGGTGGCGGGCGACCCGGAGGCGCGAGAGGTGCTCGGGTGGTTCCGGTCGGCCCCGGCGGTGTCGGCCGAGTGGCTGCGACGCCGGACGGCCGCCGATCCGGGGCCGGCCCTCGACCGGCTGGTCGGGGCGGGGATCCTCGTCCCACACCCCGAGCTGCCGGGGGCCCTGGTCCAGCCGCGGCTGCTCGCCGTACTGGACGCGCCCTGGCCCGCCACCTCGGCGGCCGGCGACAACCACGGGGCGACCGCGGGCGACGACGGGCCACGGGTGGCGGACGACGCACGACGCACGACGCACGACGCACGACCGCAGATGACCACACGTGACCACGGGTGATTGACTACCGCGCATGGAAGACGCGCGGGTGTTCGCCGGACATACGGACGGGATGACGAGTTGGTGCAGTCGGTGTCGCCTCGCGCGACGGGATGGCCGGGCATGAGCGGCGACGGCGCGGCCGCGGGGGCCGGGCGGGCGTCGGCGGGGCGCGTGACACCGCCCTTCGACCCCGAACTCGGCGCCGTGCTCGCGGCATTGGGAGACGAGGCGATGCGACCGCTCACGCCGGAGAACCTGGCGGAGCGACAGGCGCAGGACGCCGCCGTCCGGCCCCGGCCCACGGTCGGGGAGCTCGCGGACGGCGGTCGCTTCGAGGTGACGGAGCTGCGCGCGCCGGGACCGGCCGGCGCGCCGGACGTCACGCTCGTGAGCGCGCGGCCGGCCGGGGCCTCCGGACCCCTGCCGGTGCTCTACTACATGCACGGCGGCGGCATGGTCGTGGGCAACGCGTGGTGCGTCCTGCCGCAGCTGCTCCGCGACATGGCGCTGCCCCTGGGGCTGGCCGTCGTCTCCGTCGAGTACCGGTTGGCTCCGCAGGTGCGCCATCCCGGGCCGGTGGAGGACTGCTACGCCGGACTCGTACGGGTGGCCGAGCAGGCGGACCGGCTGGGCTTCGACCCGGACCGCATCCTCATCGGCGGCAAGAGCGCCGGCGGCGGGCTCGCCGCGGCCCTGGCCCTGCTCACCCGCGACCGGGGCGGACCCGCGCCGATCGGCCAGCTGTTGCTGTGCCCGATGCTCGACGACCGGGGCGGGACCTTTTCCAGCCACCAGATGGCCGGCGTGGACACGTGGGACCGCACGTCCAACGCGACGGCGTGGCAGGCCCTGTTGGGCGATCGGCACGGTTCACCGGAAGTGTCTCCGTACGCGGCCCCCGCCCGGGCCACGGACCTGTCGGGGCTGCCCGCGGCGTACATCGAGGTCGGCTCGGCCGAGACCTTCCGGGACGAGGGGGTGGCCTACGCGGACGCCCTCTGGAAGGCCGGCGGCCAGGCCGAACTGCACGTCTGGCCGGGGGCGTACCACGGTTTCGACAGCTTCGCGCCGGACGCGGCGCTCAGCCGGGACGCCCGCGACGCCCGGTTCCGCTGGCTCCGGCGCGCACTCACGGCGTCCACGGTCCCGGGACCCGAGGCCGGGGGTCCGGCGACCGTGCCTCAGGGAGCGGACGGGGCGTAGTAGCGGCGGCGGCCGCGCAGCATGCCCTCGGCCGACAGGGTGAACACGTCGACGAAGTCGCGCTGTTGGGGCGCGACGCGGCCGATGGCGACGACGCAGTCGCCCTCCGCCATGATGCGGGTGATCTGGTGGCGCACGCCCGGGGGGCCCGGGCGCTCCAGGCCCGCGGCCAGTGCCTCGGCGTCGGCATCCACATCGACGTCGGGATCGCCCGTCCCGCCGTCGAACACGTCCGGGTCGAGGAGCGATCCGTAGCCGTCGAGGTCGCCCGTGTCGAGGTAGTGGTAGGCGAGGCGTACGTGGTCCACCCCGGAGTCGGTGACGACGCGGCTCGGGGGAGGCGGCCCGGTGTGCCGGCTGTCCATGGAGGGTCCTTTCGTACGGCCGCCGCGTGCGGCGGCGGGCACGGGGCGGCGGCGTGCGACCAGCCTCCACGAAGTACGCAACTCGGCGCTATCGCGCCCCTATCACGAACCTCTCAAAGGGGTCGGCCCAGACCCTCCGCACCGCTCCGGCCTGCACGGGAACGGGATTTCACCCTCGCGTTCCGACGATCGGGATCAAGCCAACGACGCTTCATCGCCACGAAACCTCCACACCATGGACAACAGCTGACCCGTCAGTAAGACTGAGCCGGCGCTCCACTTCCGACGGCGCAGCTCCAGCTGGGAGACTCATGAACGTTTCGCCCGGCGGGGCTCCGCAGACCCCGGAACCGGTCGCCTTCCGCATCCTCGGGCCGCTCCAGGTGGTCGGCGGCGACGGACCCGTGCGCGTCCCCCCGGGCCGCCAGGAGATCATCCTGGCCGCCCTGCTGCTGGAGGCCGACCGGGTCGTCAGCACCGACTACCTGGTCGACCTCATCTGGGACGACGGCCCACCCGACACCGCACGCACCCAGGTGCAGATCTGCGTGTCGCGGCTGCGCAAGCTGTTCAGCACCGCCGGGGTGGCCGCGGCGATCACCACCCGCCCGCCGGGGTACGTCCTGCGCACCGGGGGCGAACTGGTCGACGCCCTGCTCTTCGCCCGCCGGGTCACCGACGCGCGCTCCGCCGCCCGCCAGGGTGACCTCGGCGCGGCGGCCGAACTCCTGCGGGCGGCCGGCGAGTTGTGGCAGGGGGACTGCCTGCACGGGGTGCCCAGCGAGACCCTGCGCGGCAAGGCGCTCCAGCTGGACGAGGAGCGGATGACGGCCACGGAGACCCGGATCGAGCTGGAGCTGGAGCTCGGCAGGCACCACCAGCTGGTCGCGGAGGTCCAGACGCTGGTCCGCACCCACCCGCTGCGGGAGCGGCTGCGCGGGCAGCTGATGCTGGCGCTGTACCGGTCCGGCCGGCAGGCGGAGGCGCTGGAGACCTACCGGGTGGGCCGCGAGCTCCTCGTCGAGGAGCTCGGCCTGGAACCGGGGAGCGAGCTGCGCGCCCTCGAGTCGGCCATCCTCGCCGGTGAGGTCGCGCCCCCGGCCTCCGGCGGGACCAACGGCGGACCGGCAGGACCCACGGGACCGGCAGGCCCGGTAGGCGGCACCGGCCAGCTCGGTCCGACCGGCAGCGGCGCGCGCCCCACCCCCGGCGGGCACCCGACGCACGGCGGGCACCTCGCTGCCGTCGTGCACCCCCCTGCCGTCGCGCACCCCGCCGCCGCGCCTCCCGGTTCCACCGAGCGCCCCGGCGGGGCGGAGCACCGCGGTGCCGGCGCTCGTCCGCCCCACCAGACCTCCGGCCCGCTCGCCGGCGAGGAGATCCCGCGCCAACTCCCCGCCGACACAGCTGACTTCGTCGCGGACGAGGAGCAGCTCGGCGGGATCGAGCGGACCCTGCTGGGCGAGGGCGGCCGGCGCGCCGTCGGACTGGCGGTCATCGTCGGCAAGCCGGGCACCGGAAAATCCACGCTGGCCACCCACGTGGCCCACCGGCTCAGCGAGCACGGGTTTCCCGACGGCCAGTTGTACTGCGACCTGCGCGGCACCGCCGGAACCCCCGCCACCTCCGGCGAGGTGCTCGGCCGGTTCCTGCGGGCGCTGGGCATTCCCGGTCCGGTCATCCCCGAGTCCCAGGACGAACGGGCCGAGATGTACCGCACGCTGCTGGCGTCCCGCCGGATGCTGGTGGTGCTCGACGACGCCGCGTCCGAGAGCCAGGTCCGCCCGCTGCTGCCCGGCAGCAGCCGCTGCGCCGTGCTCGTCACCAGCCGGGTCCGGCTGACCGGGCTGCCCGGGGCGCACCGCGTCGAGCTGGACGTGATGGACACCGAGCGGGCCCTGGAACTGCTGGCCCGGGTCATCGGCGCGGACCGGGTGGGCGGCGAGCGGGTGGCGGCGGAGGCACTCGTCCGGACGGTGGGCGGGCTGCCGCTGGCGCTGCGCATCGTGGCGGCCCGGCTGGCGGCGCGGCCGCACTGGAGCTTGGCGTCGATGGTGCTGCGCCTGGCCAACGAGCGGCACCGGCTGGACGAGCTCACCCACGGCGAGATGACCATGCGGGCCAGTCTGTCGCTCACGCACGACGGACTGGCCCCGGCGGACCGCCGGCTGCTGCGGCTGCTCAGCCTGGCGCGGGGCGCGAGCCTGCCGGGCTGGTTGGCCGGGGCGCTGCTCGACGACGCCCGGCCGTACCCGTCCGACCTGCTGGAACCGCTGGTCGACGTACAGATGCTGGACGTCGTGGGCATGGATGCCACCGGCGGCTTCCGCTACCGGTTCCACGAGATCATCCGGGTGTTCGCGCGGGAGCAGTCGGCCCTGCACGACGAGCCGGCCGCGCAGAGGGCCGCGCTGGAGCGGATGCTGGGCGGCTGGCTGTCGCTGGCCGAGCAGGCGCACCGGCGCGTCTACGGCGGGGACTTCACGGTGCTGCACGGCAGCGCGCCGCGCTGGTCGCCGCCGCAGGTCTGCGTGGACGAACTGCTGGTGGACCCGATGGGCTGGCTCGACGGCGAGCACGCCAGCCTCGTCCAGGCCGTGGAGCACGCGGCCGCCGCCGGGATGGACGAGCTCTGCTGGGACCTGGCGGCGACGCTGGCCACCCTGTTCGAGGGCAAGGGCTACTTCGACGACTGGGACCGTACCCACCGGCTGGCGCTGGAGTGCGTGCGGGCAGCCGGCAACACGCGGGGGACGGCGGCGCTGCTCAGCTCGCTCGGGGTGCTCTACCTGGGCCGTAGCCAGCACGAGGAGTCGCGGTCGGCGCTGACCTCGGCCCTCGACCTCTTCCAGGGGCTCGGTGACCGGCAGGGACTGGCGCTGTGCCACCGGGACCTGGCGCTGCTGGAGCGGATGCGCGGGGCCGACGACCGTGCACTGGTCCTCTACGACCGGGCGCTGCGGGACTTCGACCAGGCGGGCGACGTGGTGGGGCGGGCCATCGTGCTGACCCAGAGCGCCCACATCTGGATGCGGCGCGGGCAGGTCGCGGCGGCGCAGTCCCGGCTGGACGAGGCGTTGGCCATCTACCGCTCCGTCAACTACACCGGCGGGCAGGCGCGTACGCTGCGCCGGGCGGGCCAGCTGCAGCAGGGCCAGGGGGAGCACGAGCGCGCGGTGCGGACGTTCACCGAGGTGCTGGAGCTGTGCCGGGACGGCGGGGACGTGATCGGGGAGGGGCACCTGCTGCGGGACCTGGGCAACGCCCATGCCGAGATGGGGCGTCGGGAGGCGGCCCGCGGGTTCTACGCGCAGGCGCTGGCGGTCCGTGAGCAGATCATGGACCAGGGCGGCGCGGCACTGGTGCGGCTGGACCTGGCGCGGCTGCTGGCCGCGAGCGGCGGCCCGGCGGACCGGGCGTGGTCGCGGGAGCTGCTCGAGGCGGCGGTGCGGGCGTTCCGGGAGCGGCGCATGGGGCCGGAGTTGCTGGAGGCCGAGCGGTTGCTGGCCGCCGCGGGCCCGCGTCCTGCGGGCGGCGGCGGGGGCGGAGGCGCGGCGTCGTCGGACACGGGCGCGTTCGGCACGGATGCGTACGGTGCCGGAGCGATCGGCCCGGCAGCGATCAGCCCGGGTTCGTTCGGCCCGGGAGCGTACGGCCCGGGAGCGTACGGTGCGGCGGCCCCCGTTGCAGGCCTGGTCGTCACCGATCCGGCGGCGACGGGTCGTGCACCGGCGGCAGCGGATCGCGCCGCCGGGGTCTGACGTCGTCCTGCTGCGGCGTTCAGTCCCACGGGTTGGTGTCGGTGCTCGCCGACGGCGAGGGGGTGGCGGCCGCGGGGGCCGGGGCGGAGGTGCCGGTCAGGGCGGGCGCGACCGGGCCGTCGGCCTGGGCGATCTGGGTGCCGAGGAGGGCGGTGCCGGCGAGGGCGACGGTGACGAGGGCGGCGCGGAGGGCGGGGGCGATGGTCATGTCGGTCTCCCTTTCTGCGGAGCGCTCCGGGCTTTCCGGGGCGCTTCCTTTCTTGTGGGCACCACGGTAGGAACGGCCGGAATCCCGGCACCGGCCCCGCCGTTATCCCCGCGCTATCACGGCGCTCGAGAATCGCGGGACAGCGGGTGGAGGCGGGATAGCGCGCGATAGCGGTGTCGGCCGCACCGCCGCGGCGGCACGATGCCGACGGGATAGCCCGCTGCCGACGATGGGATCCAGGAACCGGGCCGCATCACCCCAGCCCCGCCGTTCCCCACCACCATCGCCGGGAGCGCCTCTGTGAACACCACCGTCATGCCGCCCGCCCGTACCACCCGGGCCACCCTCACCCTCCCCACCTCCCCCGCGCCCCGGCCCGCCGACGCCGACCGCGCCGCCCCGGGCCAGGAGGGCTCCCCCGTCGGGACGCTCATCCGCTCGCACCGACTGCGGATCGGTCTGACGCAGCGCGAGTTGGCCGACCTGTCCACCATCAGCGTGCGTGCGATACGCGACCTCGAGCAGGGCAAGGCGAGACGTCCGCGCACCGACACCGTGCGGCTGATGGCCGACGCACTGCGCCTGGGCCCCCGGGCCCGGGCCGCCCTGGAAGCGGCCGCGCAGCAGGGCCGCGCCGCGGGCGGGCCGGGCTGGACGGAACCGCCCGCACCGCCGACCGCACTGCACGCGATGGCCGGCCGGGACGGTGAAACCGACGTCCTGGCAGGGGAGTTGGCTGCCGGTAGTGAGCGCCTGGTCAATGTGGTGGGGTTGGCGGGCGTCGGCAAGACCCGGCTCGCGCTGGCGGTGGCCGAGCGGCTGCACGGCATCGGCCTGCCGGTGCTCTGGCACGCCTTCCCCGGCGCTGCCGCCGACTATCTCGCCTCGCAGGACAGGGAGTTGGCGGCCCGACTGGAGGCGGTGGCGGCGGAGCTGTTCGGTACCCGTGCGGCGGACGGCCCGGTGGACGGCCCGGTGGGCGCGGCCGCGGCCGGGCTGGCGGAGCTGCTGGGCGAGGGCCCCGCGCTGCTCGTGCTCGACGGCGTACCGGCCGCCGCGCCGCACGCCGCCCGGCTGACCGGACTGCTGCGGGCCTGCCCCGGGCTGCGGCTGCTGGTGACGTCGGACGGACCCTGGGCCGTACCCGGCGAAAGGATCTTCCTGCTCAACCCGCTGGGGGTGCCGGCCGCGGGCGTGGCGGACGCCGGAAGCCCCGCGGTGCGGGTCTTCCTTGACCATGTGCGCCGCGTGCGGCCGGAGTTCACGGCCGACCCGGCCGACCTGGAGCTGGCCGCCCTGGTCTGCCGCCGCCTGGACGGGCACCCCGGCGCGCTGGCCGCGGCCGCCTCGTGGCTGGTGGTGTACGACCTGGCGGCGCTGTGCCGCAGCCTGGCGGCCGACCCGGCGGCGCACCTGGACCACCTCGGCACGACGGGCGGCGGCGCGAGCCTGCGGGCGGCGCTCCACGACCGACTGCTGCGGCTGCCCGCCGGCCCCCTGGCCCTGCTGGACGCCCTGTGCACACGACCCGGCGGCCACGCCGCGCACGAGCACCCTCACCCTCACCCTCACGACGACACCGACACCCTCGGGTACGAGCTCACCGACATCACCGCGCTGACCTGCCTGTCCCTGCCCGAGTGCGGCCGGCTGCTGCGCGAGCTGCTGGTCAGCGGTGCGGTCCGCGCCGTGCACCGGGACGGCGCCTCCCGCTTCCTGGTCCCGGGCCTGGTCCGGGCCGCCCGGGCCTGCGGTGCCGGGACAACTGCCGCCGCCCGCTGAGCTGCTCCCCGAGTGCCGGAGCAACTGCCGCCCGGCCGCAGCCGCCGCGGGTTGGATGACGTACAGCCGGACGACGACCCCGAGGTCGGGCGAACCCCCGCTACTCCCACACGATCCGAGGAGCACCCGCATGTCCCCCAACGCGTCTGAGCAGGGCACCGCGCACGGGCCTGCCGCTGTGCGGCTGCCCCTGTCCGCGGCGCAGCGCGACATCTGGATGGCCCACGGCCTGGACTCCTCCGGATGCCGCTACAACATCGGGGAGTTCCGGGAGCTCACCGGTCCGCTCGACGCCGACCTGCTCGCCCGCTGCTGGTACCGGCTGGCGTGCGAGGCCGACGCGCTGCGCATCCGCGGCACCGGCTCCGCCGAGGACGGCACCCTGTGGCAGGAGGTGCACGCCGAGCCCGTCGGGCGGGCGCTGGTCACGCTGGACCTGGGCGACGCGCCGGACCCGGTCGCGGCAGCACGCACCTGGATGGACGCCGAACTGGCCCGGCCCTTCGACCTGGCGCGGGACTGGCTGAGCCGGCACGTGCTGATCCGGGCCGGCCGCACGGCGGCCGGCGAGGAGCGCTGGTTCTACTTCCACGCCTACCACCACCTGGCGATCGACGGCATGGGCGTGGCCCTGCTGGACCAGCGGCTGGTCGAGCTGTACGAGCGGGCGGCGGCCGGGCAGCCGTGGGGACCGACGCCGTTCGGCACGCTGGCCGAGCTGCTGGCCGAGGACGTCAGCTACCGGGCCTCGCAGGAGGGGGCCGCGGACCGGGCGCACTGGGCCGCACACCTGGCGGACCTGCCGCCGGTGCCGCGGCTGGGTGAGGGCCACACGGGGAGGAGCGGGCCGGGGGAACTGCCGTTCGTCCGGCGCACCGTGGTCCTGGGTGCGGAGCGCGCCGAGCGGCTGAAGCAGGTGGCCCGCGAGCACCGGGCGCCCTGGACCATGCTGGTGATCGCGCTCGTCGCCGCCTACGTGCACCGGGCGACCGGGACGGCCGAGCCCGTGCTGGGCCTGCCGGTGACCGGCCGGCGCACCGAGCTGGCCCGGCGCACGCCCGGGATGCAGTCGAACGTGGTGCCGCTGCGGGTGCCGGTCCGGGCCGACGGCTCGCTGTCCGAGCTGCTGGCGACGGTGGTCGCGGTGTCCCGGCAGGGTCTGAAGCACCAGCGGACCCGGTACGAGGACGTCTGCCGCGACCTGGGGCTCGGCGAGTCCGACCGGCGGATCGCGGCCCCGCTGGTGAACATCATGGCGTTCACCCCGGGCATGCGCTTCTGCGGGTTGCCGACCGTGCAGCACAACCTCGGCAACGGGCCCGTGGAGGACCTGGCGGTCGGCGTGTACGACCTGGGTCCGGAGGGCGGGCTGCGCGTGGACTTCGACGCCTCGCCCGAGGTGTGCGACATCGCGGCGGTGGCCGGGCACCAGGACCGGTTCGCGGCCTTCGTCGAACGGCTGCTGGCGGACGCCGGGCGGCCGCTGTCGGAGGCGGAGCTGCTCGAGCCGGCGGAGCGTCGGCGGGTGCTGGAGGAATGGCCGGGAGCGTCCGTCGGGATCGGTGAACGGCCGGTCCTGACGGCCCGGTTCGAGGAGCAGGTACGGCTGCGGCCCGACGCCCCCGCCCTCGTGTTCGGCGCGACCACCCTCTCGTACGGCGAACTCGACGCCCGCGCGAACCAGTTGGCCCACCACCTCGCCGACCGGGGGCTCGGTCGGGGCGACCTGGCCGGTGTGCTCCTCGACCGCGGACTCGACTTCGCCGTCGCCGTCCTCGCCGTCACCAAGACCGGCGCCGGCTACGCCCTCCTCGACCCCGAGTTCCCCGACGAGCGACTGCGCTCCACCGCCACCGACGCCGGACTGCGCCTCCTGGTCACGGACGGGACGCACGCGTCCCGGGCCGTGGACGGCCCGTGGACCGAGGTCCGGGTCGACGCGGCGGCCGAGCGGATCGCCGCGGAGTCGGACCAGGCCCTCGACGTGGCGCTGACCGGCGACGACACCGCCTGCGTGATGTTCACCTCCGGCTCCACCGGACGCCCCAAGGGCATCCTCTCCAGCCACCGCAACCTCGTCTCCACCGTCACCTCCCAGACCTACGCCGACTTCGGCCCCGGCGAAGTCTTCCTCCAGTGCTCCCCCGTCTCCTGGGACGCCTTCAGCCTCGAATTCTGGGGCGCCCTCCTGCACGGCGGAACCACCGTCCTGCAGCCCGGTCAGCGCCCCGAGCCGGCCCTGGTGGCCGAACTGGCGCCCCGGCACGGGGTGACGATGCTCCAGCTGTCTTCCAGCCTCTTCAACTACCTCACCGACGAACACCCCGAGGCCTTCGCCACCACCCGCATCGTCTACACCGGCGGCGAACCCGCCTCCCCGACCCACATCGAACGCCTCCACGACCGCCACCCGCACCTGACGATCACCAACGGCTACGGCCCGGCCGAGTCCATGGGCTTCACCACCACCCACACCGTCGACCCCACGGCCGCACCGGGCGCCACGGTCTCCATCGGCCGCCCCCTGACCAACAAGCAGGCGTACGTCCTCGACGAACGGCTGCGCCCGGTCCCGCCCGGCGTCACCGGCGAGCTCTACCTCACCGGCGACGGCCTCGCCCACGGCTACCTCGCCCAACCCGCCACCACCGCCACACGCTTCGTCCCCAACCCCTACGGCACCCCAGGCAGCCGCCTCTACCGCACCGGCGACCAAGCCCACTGGGACTACGGGGGGAACCTGCACTACACAGGGCGCTCGGACACCCAGGTCAAGATCCGCGGCTTCCGGGTGGAGCCCACCGAGATCGAGACGGTGCTCACCACGCACCCGGACATCACGCAGGCCGCCCTGCTGGCCACCGACCACCTGACCGCCTACGTCACGGCCGTCCCGGGCGCGGCCGTCACCCCGGCCTCGCTGCGGGCCTGGCTGCGCGAGCGGCTGCCGGAGCACATGGTGCCCGCCCGGGTGGCCGTACTGGAGCGGCTGCCGCTGACGGCCAACGGCAAGATCGACAAGCGGTCGCTGCCCGCGGTCGACGCGCCGCTGGAGCCGGGCGGCCGAGCCCCGCGCACGGAACTGGAGGAGCTGGTCCGGACCCTGGTCGGCGAGGTGCTGGGCTCCGCGGCGCCGCTGTCGATGGACGACGGCTTCTTCGACCACGGCGGCCACTCGCTGCTCGCCGCCCGCCTCACCCACCGCATCGGCAGCACGTTCGGCGTCACGCTCACCCTGCGGGACGTCTTCCAGCACCCCACACCGGCCGCGCTGGCCCGGCGGATCACCGAGGCCTCGGGCCGGCCGGGGCTGCCGGCGCCGACCCGCGCCGCCGGCCGCCCGGACCGGCTGCCGCTGTCCTTCGCGCAGCAGCGGCTGTGGCTGGTGGCCGGCATGCGCGGCGCGGACGGCGACGCGGGCCCGGACGCGGACACCGCGTACAACGTGCCGATGGCCGTGCGGCTGGAGGGCGGCGAGGTGGACGCGGCGGCACTGCGGGCCGCGGTCGGCGACCTCGTACGGCGGCACGAGCCGCTGCGGACCCGGTTCGCGAGCGCCGACGGGCAGCCGTACCAGGTCGTCGCCCCGCCGGACGGGGCGGCGGAGGGAGTGTCCTTCGAGGTCCGCACGGTGGCGCCGGAGGAGCTGGACGCGGAGCTGCACGCGGCCGCCCGGCACGCCTTCGACCTGGCCGCCGAGCACCCGCTGCGGGTGACGCTGCTGCGGGACGGCCCGGACACGGCCACGCTGCTGGTGCTGCTGCACCACATCGCCACCGACGGGCAGTCGCTGCGCCCCCTGTTCGCCGACCTCTCCGCCGCCTACGCGGCCCGGCTGGCCGGGCGGTCCCCCGAAGCGGAGCCGCTGCCTCTGGAGTACGCCGACTACGCGCTCTGGCAGCGCCCGGCCCTCGCGGACGGGGCGCTGGAGGAGCAACTCGCCTACTGGCGCACCACGTTGGCCGGACTGCCCGAGGAGCTGGGCCTGGTCACGGACCGGCCCCGGCCGGCTGTGGCCGGGCGGCGCGGCGGCGCGGTCCGGGTGGACTTCGGGCGGGAGCTGCACAAGCGGGTGCTGGAGCTGGCCCGGGCCGAGCGCTGCACACCGTTCATGGTGCTCCAGGCCGCGCTGGCCGCGACGCTGACCCGGCTGGGTGCCGGAACGGACGTGCCGCTGGGCTCTCCCGTGGCCGGCCGCCCGGACGAGGCGCTGGCCGACCTGGTGGGCTTCTTCGTCAACACGCTGGTGCTGCGCACGGACACCTCGGGCGACCCGGCGTTCCGGGAGCTGCTGGCCCGGGTGCGGGCGGCCGATCTGGACGCCTTCGCACACCAGGACGCCCCGTTCGACCTGGTGCTGGAGGCGGTCAACCCGACGCGTTCCCTGGCCCGGCACCCGCTGTTCCAGGTGTGCCTGGCGCTGGAGTCGGGACCGGCCGCGGCCCCGGAGTTCCCCGGCGTGCGGGCCGGTGCGGCGCGGCCGCTGGCGACCGGCGCGGTCAAGTTCGACCTGGAGTTCCTGCTGACCTCCGACGACGCGACCGGGCTCGGCGGGGCGGTGCTGTACAGCTCCGACCTGTACGACCGGGAGACGGTCGAGCGGATGGCGGAGGTGTTGCGGCGGGTCCTCGAGCACGCGGTGTCCGCACCCGAGGTCCGGCTCTCCGAGCTGGAGGTCCTCGGTGCCTCCGAGCGTCGGCGGGTGCTGGAGGAATGGCCGGGGGCGTGCGTCGGGATCGGTGAACGGCCGGTCCTGACGGCCCGGTTCGAGGAGCAGGTACGGCTGCGGCCCGACGCCCCCGCCCTCGTGTTCGGCGCGACCACCCTCTCGTACGGCGAACTCGACGCCCGCGCGAACCAGTTGGCCCACCACCTCGCCGACCGGGGACTGGGTCGGGGCGACCTGGCCGGTGTGCTCCTCGACCGCGGACTCGACTTCGCCGTCGCCGTCCTCGCCGTCACCAAGACCGGCGCCGGATACGCCCTCCTCGACCCCGAGTTCCCCGACGAACGACTGCGCTCCACCGCCACCGACGCCGGACTGCGCCTCCTCGTGACCGACGGCGGCCACCGTGCGCGCCGGATCAGCGGCCCGTGGTCCGAGGTCGTCGTCGACGCCGAGCGGAACGAGATCGACGCGCGGCCGGCACACGGTCTGGACGTGGCGCTGACCGGCGACGACACCGCCTGCGTGATGTTCACCTCCGGCTCCACCGGACGCCCCAAGGGCATCCTCTCCAGCCACCGCAACCTCGTCTCCACCGTCACCTCCCAGACCTACGCCGACTTCGGCCCCGGCGAAGTCTTCCTCCAGTGCTCCCCCGTCTCCTGGGACGCCTTCAGCCTCGAGTTCTGGGGCGCCCTGCTCCACGGCGGAACCACCGTCCTGCACCCGGGACAGCGCCCCGAGCCCGCGGTCATCGCCGCCCTCGCCGACGCGCACCGGGTGACGATGCTCCAGCTGTCGTCCAGCCTCTTCAACTACCTCACCGACGAACACCCCGAGGCCTTCGCCACCACCCGCATCGTCTACACCGGCGGCGAACCCGCCTCCCCGACCCACATCGAACGCCTCCACGACCGCCACCCCCACCTGACGATCACCAACGGCTACGGCCCGGCCGAGTCCATGGGCTTCACCACCACCCACACCGTCGACCCCACGGCCGCACCGGGCGCCACGGTCTCCATCGG
Organism: Streptomyces sp. NPDC093225; assembly: GCF_044753805.1. Lineage (NCBI taxonomy): Bacteria > Bacillati > Actinomycetota > Actinomycetes > Kitasatosporales > Streptomycetaceae > Streptomyces > Streptomyces sp. NPDC093225. The sequence continues at coordinate 59,167 of NZ_JBIVNX010000008.1, read as the reverse complement.
CCGGCCCCTGACCAACAAGCAGGCGTACGTCCTCGACGAGCGGCTGCGCCCGGTCCCGCCCGGCGTCACCGGCGAGCTCTACCTCACCGGCGACGGCCTCGCCCACGGCTACCTCGCCCAACCCGCCACCACCGCCACACGCTTCGTCCCCAACCCCTACGGCACCCCAGGCAGCCGCCTCTTCCGCACCGGCGACCAAGCCCACTGGGACCACCACGGGAACCTGCACTACACGGGCCGCACCGACACCCAGATCAAGATCCGCGGCTTCCGCATCGAACCCACCGAGATCGAGACGCTCCTCACCACGCACCCCGACATCACGCAGGCCGCCCTGGCGACCCACCCGGACCACCACGGCACCGCCCAGCTCACCGCCTACGTGGTGCCGGCCGCCGCCCCCGGCCCGGCACCGCAGGAGGTCCGCCTGTGGCTGCGCGAGCGGCTGCCGGACCACATGGTCCCGGCGTTCGTGGTGCCGCTGGAGCGGCTGCCGCTCACTCCCAACGGAAAGATCGACAAGCGGGCGCTGCCCGCCCCGAGGGCGGCGGCCGCCGCCGGCGGCCGGGCCGCGCGCACCGACCTGGAGACGACCGTGCTCGCCCAGTTCGCCGAGGCACTGGCCGTGGCCGGTCCGCTGTCGATCGACGACGACTTCTTCGACCACGGCGGGCACTCGCTGCTCGCCGCCCGCCTCACCCACCGGCTCGGGGCCGCGCTGGGCGTCGCCCTCACCCTGCGCGACGTCTTCCAGCACCCCACCCCGGCGGCCCTCGCCCAGCACATCGAGTCCCGGCTGTCGGCCGGCGCGGCCCCGCCCCGGCGGGCCCGGCCCGCCCTGCGCCGCCGCTCCACCGACCAGGAACGGAGTTCCTCATGACCGACCACGCCCCCGACTTCTCCCCCGCCGCCGACGACGTGGTGTGGGACCTGCCCGGCGAGGGCCCGCAGCGCACGACGCTCCTGGTCCTGCCGCACGCGGGCGGCAACGCCCACGCGTACGCCGGCTGGCGCGAGCACCTCCCCGCCGACGTGCGCCTGCTGATCGGCCAGTACCCCGGCCGCGGCGCCCGGTTCGCCGAGGACCTGCCCCGGACCGTCGCCGACCTGGCCGGCCCGGTCGCGGCCTGCCTGCCGGCGGGCAGCACCGACGACCTGGTGGTGCTCGGGCACAGCATGGGCTCGCTGGTCGCCTTCGAGGTGGTCCGGCTGCTGCAGGCGGCCGGCCGCACCCCGCGCGCCCTGGTCGCCTCCGCCTGCCGCGCGCCCTTCCTGGCCAACCCGGCCGTGGTCCACCCCGAGCGGCTGGACGACGACCAGCTGGTGGCCGCCATCAAGGTGCGCGGCGGCACCGACGACGGGATCCTGGACGACCCGGAGCTCCGCGAGATCGTCATCCCGTCCATCCGGGCCGACTTCGCCATCGACGACGTGTACCGGTGCGACCCGGCCGAGGCCCGGGTGGACTGCCCGGTGACCGTGATCGGCGGGGACGCCGACCCGGTCGCGCCGGCCGCCTCGCTCGGCCGCTGGGCCGAGGTCACCGGGCACGGGTTCGCCCAGCACGTGCTGCCGGGCGGCCACTTCTACTTCCAGGACCGGCTGCCGGAGTTCTTCGCCGTGCTGTCGGCCGTGGTCGGCGGCCGCGACCTGGCCCCGGCCGCCGCCGCGGTCGCCGTCTGACGGCGGTCCGCACCACGGCCGCGGCACCGGTCGCCGTCCGACGGCCCGTACCCACGACCCGTAGCCCACGGCCGTGCCCCCGGCCTGCACACCGGTCCGCCGTCCGACGGCCCGCCGTCCCGGCACCCCCGAGCCCTCCCCACCTTCCGCACCCTTCCGAGGAACCCATGACCACCTACGCAGAAGCCCCCGCCCCGGCCGTCCTCGCCGACGCCCCCATCGCCGCGGTCCACGAGGCCGGCAAGCCCGCCGTCGTGCACACCCCGGCCGGCCACACCCTCGACGAGGCGGTCGCCTGGCTGACCGCCCACCGCGAGGAGATCCGGGCCGAGCTGCACCGCTCGGGCGCCGTCCTGCTGCGCGGCCTGCCCGTGACGGACGCCGCGACCTTCGCCGCCGCCCGGGACGCCCTCGTCGTCCAGCGGGCCGGTTACAAGGAGAAGGCCACCCCGCGCACCGACTTCGGCGAGGGCGTCTTCTCCTCCACCGACCTGCCGGCGGTCCAGCCGATCCGGCTGCACAACGAGAACAGCTACACCCTCGACTTCCCCGGCGTGCTGCTCTTCGGCTGCGTGACCGCCCCCGAGGAGGGCGGTGCCACCACCGTCGGCGACATGCGCGAGGCGCTGCGCCAGCTCCCGCCGGAGCTCGTCGCCCGCTTCGAGGAGGCCGGCTGGCTGCTGGTGCGCAACTACTCGGAGCTGGCCGGGCTGCCCTGGTACAAGACCTTCGCCACCGAGGACAGGGCCGTCGCCGAGGCGTACTGCGCGGAGAACACGGTCGGCTTCGAGTGGCTCGACGACGACTCGATGGTCACCCGCCAGCGCCGCTCGGCGATCATCACGCACCCGGTGACCGGCGAGCGCTGCTGGTTCAACCACTTCGCGTTCTGGAACAGCCGCACCCTCGATCCGGACGTCCGCGAGGTGCTCGTGGACACGTACGGGGAGGACGGCCTGCCGTTCAACACCTACGTCGGCGACGGCAGCCGCCTCACCGACGAGGAGGTCGACGCGATCAACGCCGTCTACGACCGGGTGACCGTCCGCGAGTCCTGGCAGGTGGGCGACCTCATGCTGGTCGACAACCTGCTGTGCGCGCACGGCCGCGAGGCCTTCAAGGGCGACCGGAAGATCCTCGTCGCCATGGGCGAGCCGGTCGCGCTGGCCGACTGCGCCCCCACCGCCCAGCCGTCCACCACCGCCTACTCCGGGAAGTGACCACCACCATGACCGCCGTCCTTCCCGAGCGCCCCCGCACCACGGCCGCTGCCACCGCCCCCTCCGCCCCCTCCGCCACCGCCACGTCCACCACGTCCGCCGCCGTCCCGGTGGCCGACCTGCTCGACCGCCTCGCGCAGGTCCCGGCCGGCCGTACCGCCGTGGTCGCCGCCGACCGCGAGCTGACGTTCGCCGAGCTGCGCGCCGAGGCCATGCGCGTCGCGGGCCGGCTGGCCGCGCGGGGCATCGGCCCCGAGAGCGTGGTCGCGCTGTGCCTGCCGCGCGGCTCGGCCCTGGTCGCCGCACTGATCGGCACCCTGACCGCGGGCGCCGCGTACCTGCCCGTGGACCCGAAGCTGCCCGCCGAGCGGCGCCGCTACCTGGTCGAGGACTCCGGAGCCGACCTCGTCGTCACCGCCGACGCCGACGCCGGGACCCTGCTCGGGGGCGTCCCGCACCTCACGGTCGGCGAGCTCGGCGCCGACGACGTCTCCGCGGCGGCGGCCTACCGGCCCGTGCCCGTCGCGGCCGAGGGCCTGGCGTACGTCATCTACACCTCCGGTTCCACCGGCCGCCCCAAGGGCGTCGAGATCGGCCGGGCCGCGGCCTCCGCGCTGCTCGCCGAGCTGGAGTCCGAGGGCATCGCCGCCCCCGGCGCCGGCCGGGTCGGCTGGAACGCCTCGCCGTCCTTCGACGCCTCCGTGCAGCAGTGGGTACGGCTGTGCCGCGGCGACACCCTGGTGATGGTCGACGACGAGACCCGCGCCGACCCGGCGCTGCTGGCCCGCTTCGTCGACGAGCAGGCGCTCACCGACCTGGACATCACCCCCTCGCACGCCGAGGCCCTGCTGGAGCTGCTCACCGCCGACGGCGGCCCGCGCCCGCTGACCCTGCTCATCGGCGGCGAGGCCATCGGGCCCGCCCTGTGGAAGCGGATCGGCGAGCAGGCGGCCGCCGGGGTACTGCGCGCGGTGAACCTGTACGGGCCCACCGAGTGCACCGTCGACTCCACCGCCGGTTGGATCCACGCCTCGGACGAGCCGCACATCGGCTCCGTGCTCCCGGGCCTGCGCATGCACGTACTGGACGAGAAGCTCGCCCCGGTCGAGCCGGGCGGCAGCGGGGAGCTGTACCTGGCCGGCCCCCGCGTGGGCCGCGGCTACCGCCGCCGCCCCGGTCTGACCGCCGAGCGCTACGTCGCCGACCCGGCGGGCGACGGCGGCCGCATGTACCGCACCGGCGACCTGGTGCGGCTGCTCCCCGACGGCCGGCTCGGCTACCTGGGCCGTGCCGACGGCCAGGTCAAGCTGCGCGGATACCGCATCGAACTCCCCGAGATCGAGGCCGCGTTGACGGCCGTGCCGGGGGTCGCCGAGGCCGTGGTGGTGCTGCGCGACGAGGTCAACGGCGCGCCCGGCCTGGTGGCCTACCACCGCCCGCAGGACCCCGCCGTCGGCCCGGTCGCCGAGGCCGAGCTGCGGACGCGGCTGTTGTCCGCGCTGCCGGCGTACATGGTCCCGTCCGCCTTCGTCGCGATGGACCGCTTCCCCACCACCACCCAGGGCAAGCTGGACCGGGCCGCGCTGCCCGCACCCGCCGCCGCGGCCGCGCCGGCCGCCGAGCAGGCCGCCGAGCAGGCCGCCGGCCAGGGCCTGACCCGCTCGCAGGCGCTGATCGCCGGGGTCTGGGCGAACGTGCTGGGCGCCTCGGAGGTCGGCCCCGACGACAACTTCTTCAAGCTGGGCGGGCACTCCCTCCTCGCGATCAAGCTGGTGTCGCGGGTGCGCGCCGAGCTCGGCGTCGCCCTCCCGGTCAAGGCCGTCTACGCCAACCCCCGGCTGCGGGACCTCGCCGCCCACATCGACACGCTCGTCGCCGCCGCGCCGGGCCAGGACGCGTAAGGACAATTGACCGTGATCCCGCTGTCGTTCGCCCAGCGCAGGCTGTGGTTCCTGGGCCGCCTGCACGGCCCCTCCGCCGCCTACAACGCCCCCGTCGTCCTGCACCTGGACGGCACCCCGGACACCGCCGCCCTCCGGGCCGCCCTGGCCGACGTGGTGGAGCGTCACGAGGTGCTGCGCACGGTCCTGGCGGCCGGCGCCGACGGGGAGCCGCACCAGCAGGTGCTCGGCGCCGCCGCCGTCGAACCGCTCACCACCCGGGACGTCGCGTCCGGCGAACGCGACGCCGCCGTCGCCGCGTTCGTCCGGCAGGCGATCGACATCACCGCCCGCCCGCCCCTGCTCGCCCGGCTGTTCCGGTCCGGTGACGGGACCTCGGTCCTGGTCCTGCTCGTCCACCACGTGGCCACCGACGGCTGGTCCGTACGACCCCTGCTGCGCGACCTGGCGACGGCGTACGGGGCCCGGCTGGCCGGCCGGGCGCCCGGCTGGGAGCCGCTGCCCGTCCAGTACACCGACTACACGCTGTGGCAGCACGAGCTGCTGGGCGACCCGGCCGACCCGGAGAGCCTGGCCGCCGAGCAGCTCGCCCACTGGCGCGCGGCGCTCGACGGCGCCCCGGCCGTGCTGGCGCTGCCCGCGGACCGGCCCCGCCCGACGGAGCCGTCCGGGCGCGGCGCCACCGTCACCGGCCGGCTCGACGCGGCGGCCCACGGCGGACTGCTGGCACTGGCCCGGAGCCGCCGGGCCAGCCTCACGATGGCGGCCCGGGCCGCGCTGGCGGCCACCCTGGCCGCGGCCGGGGCGGGCGAGGACGTGGTGATCGGCGCGCCCGTCGCGGGCCGCCCCGAGGAGGACCTGTACGAACTGGTCGGGTTCTTCGTCAACTCGCTGGCGCTGCGCACCGACCTGGCCGGGGACCCGGCCGTGGGCGAGCTGCTGGACCGGGTCCGGGACGCGGACCTGGCCGCGTACGAGCACCAGGAGCTGCCGTTCGACGTGCTGGTGGAGCAGCTGGCGCCGGAACGCGCCCTGGGCCACCACCCGTTCTTCCAGGTGATGCTGACGGTCGCGGCGGACGCCGCGGCCTGCGGCCCGGTCCGGCTCGCCGGCGGGATCACCGGCCGGACGGCCGACACCGGCCTGGACGCCGCCAAGTTCGACCTGACCTGGTACTGCGCCGAGCGGCACACGGCCGACGGCCGCCCGGACGGTGTCGACGTGGCCCTGACCTACGCCGAGGACCTCTTCGACGAGGACACCGCACAGCTGCTGCTGCGCTCCTACCTGCGGGCGCTCGCGGGCTTCGCCGCCGACCCGCTGCGCCGGATGGGGGAGCTGGACCTCCTGACGGCCGAGGAGCGCGACGGGCTGGAGCGGCGCCGCGAACGCACGGCCCGGGCGGCGGCCGCGGCCGCCCGCGACGGGGCGGCGCCCGCGGCGGTGCGGGCGGACGTGCTCACCCCGCGGGAGGAGATCCTGTGCGGGCTGTTCGCCGAGGCACTGGGCCGCGAGGAGCACGCCGCCGACGCCAACTTCTTCAAGTCCGGCGGGCATTCGCTGCTGGCCAGCAAGCTGGTCAACCGGATCCGCGGCGCGCTCGGCGTCGAGGTGGGCATCCGCGACCTGTTCCTCGCGCCGACCCCGGCCTCCCTGCACCGGCGACTGGCCGCCGCGGCCGGTGATCCGGCCTCGGCCCGGCCCGCGCTGGCCGCCGTACCGGCCGGCGAGCGGCCCGCCCTGGTCCCGCTGTCGGCGGCGCAGCGCGCGCTGTGGCTGCTCGGCCGGATCGAGGGCGGCACGACGGCGTACAACGCCCCGCTGGTCCTGCGCCTGGACGGGGTGCCCGACCGGCGCGCGCTGGCAGCCGCACTGGCCGACGCCCGCGAACGGCACGAGGTGCTGCGCACGGTGTACGGGGCCGAGGGCGGCGAGCCGTACCAGCGGGTGCTGCCGGGGGCGGCGGTCCCGGGTGCCCTGCCGGAGTGGCAGGACTGCACCGCGTCCGAACTCGAGGCGCGGGTCGCGGAGTTCGGGCGCGAGCAGCTGGACCTGGCGGTCGGCGGACCGCTGCGGGCGCGGGTGTTCGTGCCGGGCGACGGCACCGCCGTCCTGGTCCTGCTGGTGCACCACATCGCCACCGACGGCTGGTCGCTGACCCCGCTGCTGCGGGACCTGGGCGAGGCGTACGGGGCGCGGCTGGCGGGCCGGGCGCCGGGCTGGCGGGCGCTGCCGGTGCAGTACGCCGACTTCGCGCTGTGGCAGCGCGAACTGCTCGCCGGCCCGGCCCGGGAACGGCTGCTGGCCTTCTGGGAGCGGGCTCTGGACGGGCTGCCGGCGCGCACGGAGCTGCCGTACGACCGGCCGCGGCCGGCGGAGCCCGGCGGGCGCGGGGCCGCGGTGACCGCGACCCTGGAGGCGGAGGCGCACCGGGCGCTGGCGGCGCTGGCGCGGGAGCGGCGGGCCAGCCTCTTCATGGTGACCCGGGCGGCGCTGGCGGCCGCCCTGTCGGCGGCCGGCGCCGGCCGGGACCTGGCGGTGGGCACTCCGGTCGCGGGCCGGTCGGACCAGGACCTGCACGAGCTGGTGGGCTGTTTCGTCAACTCCCTCGTGCTGCGGGCCGACCTGGCCGGTGACCCGGCGGTGGGCGAGCTGGTGGAGCGGGTGCGCGACGCGGACCTGGCCGCCTTCGACCACCAGGACCTGCCCTTCGACGTGCTGGTGGAGAAGCTGGCGGAGCCGGACCGGGCGCTGGGCGAGCACCCCTTCTTCCAGGTCATGTTGACCGTGCAGGAAGCGGCCGAGGACACGGCCCGGCTCGGCGGGCTGACCGCCCGGGCCGGCAGCACCGACCTGGGGGCCGCCAAGTTCGACCTGTCGTTCCACTGCGGCGTGCGGCGCGCGGCCGACGGCTCGCCCGCCGGACTGGACCTGTACCTCCAGTACGCGACCGATCTGTTCGACGCCGGGACGGCCGAGCTGCTGCTGGCGGTCTTCACCCGGGCGCTGCGCGCCTTCGCGGCCGGGGCCGCGGAGCGGCTGTCGGAGCTGGCCCTGGTGTCGGAGGCGGAGGCGGGCGCACTGGCCGTGCGGCGCGAGCGGCTGGCCGCCGCCGTCCGCACGGCGGCGGAGCAGCCGGCCGCGGTGCCGGCGGGCACCCCGGCAGATCCTCGGGTGGAGATCCTCTCGGCGCTGTTCGCCGAGGCACTGGGCCGCGAGGAGCACGCCGCCGACGCCAACTTCTTCAAGTCCGGCGGGCATTCGCTGCTGGCCAGCAAGCTGGTCAACCGGGTCCGGGCGGTGCTGGGCGTCGAGGCCGGCATCCGCGACCTGTTCCTCGCACCGACCCCGGCCGCCCTGCACCGGCGGCTGGCCGCCGCGGCCGCTGCCGGTGCCGCTGCCGGTGACCCGACCGCGGCCCGGCCGGCCCCCGTGGCCGTACCCGCCGGGGAGCGGCCGGAGCGGCTGCCGCTGTCGTACGCGCAGCGCCGGCTGTGGTTCGTCGACCAGCTGGAGGGCCCCTCCGCCACGTACAACATCGCGCTGGTACGCGAGTTGGACCGGCCGCTGGACCCGATGGCGCTGGCCGACGCCCTCGCCGACGTCGCCGAGCGGCACGAGGTGCTGCGCACCGTGTACGGGGCCGAGGGCGGGGAGCCGTACCAGCAGGTGCTGGACGGAGCACGGCCGCAGCTCGAGCTGGGGCGGCCCGCGGACGTGACGGCGGCGGTGGACGCGGCCGCGGCGCACGCCTTCGACCTGGCGCGGGACATCCCGCTGCGGGCCTGGCTGTTCTTCCCCCAGGGGGAGGGCCGACAGACCCTGGTGCTGCTGCTGCACCACATCGCCGCCGACGGCTGGTCCACCGGTGCGCTGCTGGCCGACCTGTCCGCCGCGTACGAGGCCCGGGCGGGCGGCCGGGCACCGGAGCGGCCTGCGCTCCCCCTCCAGTACGCGGACTACACGCTGTGGCAGCGGCAGCTGCTGGCGGGCTCCGGGGCCGACCGCGAACTCCGCTTCTGGGACGCCGCGTTGGCGGGTCTGCCGCCGCTGATCGACCTGCCGACGGACCGGCCCCGGCCGGCGCTGCCCTCGGGGCGCGGGGCACTGACCGGATTCACGGTGCCGGCCGCCGCCCACCGGGCGTTGGCGCGGGCCGCCCGCTCGCGCGGGGCCACGCTCTTCATGGCCGTGCAGGCGGCGTTGGCCGCCGTACTGACGCGGCTGGGCGCGGGCACGGACCTGGCGCTCGGCACGAGCGTGGCGGGGCGCGGGGACGACGCGCTGTCCGGGCTGGTCGGGTTCTTCGTCAACACGCTGGTGCTGCGCACGGACACCGCCGGCGACCCGGACTTCGGGACGCTGCTGGAGCGGGTCCGGGACGCGGACCTGGCGGCGTACGACCACCAGGAGCTGCCCTTCGACCGGCTCGTCGAGCACCTCAACCCGCACCGGTCGTCGGCCCACGGTCCGCTGGTGCAGGTGATGCTGCAGGTCAACGCCCTGGCCGGGGCGGCCGGGCCGGTGACCGGGCCGCTGGCCGGCACCGAGCTGCCGTACGGGTCGGGGACCGCGAAGTCGGACCTCACCTTCGCCCTGACCGAGCGGTCGGACGGCACGCTGGCCGGTGTCCTGGAGTACGCCACGGACCTGTACGACGCGTCCGGCGCGCACCGGCTCGCGGAGCTGCTGGTCTCGGCCCTGGAGCTGTTCGCCGCCGACCCGGGCGCCCGGGTCGGCGACCTGCCGGCCCCGGCCGACCGGCGCGGGAACCGCCCGCTGCTGGGCGGCTACCGGATCGACGTCCCGCACGTCGAGTCCGTCCTCGCCGGCCACCCCTCGGTGGCCCGGGCGCGGGTCCGGGTCGAGGGCGGACGGATCGTCGCGGAGGTGACGGCGGTCGACGCGGCGCTCGACCTGGCGGAGGCGGAGCTCCAGGCGTGGGCGGCGGACCGACTGCCGGAGTACGCGGTGCCGGCCGCGGTCACCGCCTCGGGTGCGGGTGCGGGGGCGGGTCCCGGTCTGCAGGCGGGTGCGGCCGGGGGCTCGGGCACGACCGCGGGCTCGGCCCGGGGCTCGGATCCGGGTGCGGGCACCGGTCCGGGCGCGGGCGCCGCGGCCGGGGCCGGGGCCGGGGCCGGGGCCGAGGGCGAGGGCAGGGGGCGGGGGCCGGCGAACCCCCAGGACGCGCTCCTGGCCGGTGTGCTGCGGCTGTTCGCGGAGGTGCTCGACGGGCGGGACGTGGGCCCGGGCGACAACTTCTTCAAGGCCGGCGGGCACTCGTTGCTGGCGGTCCGGCTGGTGAACCGGGTCCGTACGGAGCTGGGGCGCGAGCTGACGCTGCGCGAGGTGTTCCGGCACCCGACGCCGGCGAAGCTGGCGGCCTTCCTCGCCGCCGCCGCGGCCGGGCCGGGGCCGTTCGTCGTCCCGCCGACGCCGCCGACCCCGCCGCCGCTGCGGCGCCGTACCCGGGGTGGGGCGCGGGTGCGGCAGCCGTAGCCACCCGTCCGGCGCCGGGTCCCCACCCGGCGCCGGACGGGTGGCCCCGTGCCTCGGACGCCGGTCGGGGCTGATCGTGCAGGATGGGCGCATGGAACGTGTACGGGGAATCGGTGGGTACTTCCTGCGGGCGGCCGACCCGGCGGGGCTGAGCGCGTGGTACCGCGACTGCCTGGGGCTGGACGCGGACGAACACGGCCTCTGGCGTCAGGACACGGGGCTGACGGTCTTCGCGACGTTCGACTCCGGGACCGACTACTTCGGGTCCCGGAGCCAGCGGACCATGCTCAACTTCCGGGTCCGCGACCTCGACGCGATGCTCGCGCAGCTGCGCGCCGCGGGAGCCGACGTGGCCGAGGAGACGCAGGACATGGACGGCGTCGGCCGGTTCGGCTGGGTCACGGATCCGGAGGGCAACCGGATCGAGCTCTGGCAGCCCGCCTGACCGCCCCGGTCCGTGGTTCCCCGGGCCCGCGCGCGGGTACCCCGCGCCGTCGGTCCTGTGGGCGGGCCCGGGAGCGGGAACCTCGACAGACTTGACCGGAACACGTCATTCAGGGTTCACTCCCCCTCGGACGTAGGTCTGGACCAATATGCGAATCGAGGCCCCCCATGCCCACACCCTCGAGCCCCCGCGGCTTACGGACGCTTTCGCTCGCCACCGCCGCACTGACCCTCGCCCTCGGCTGGGGTCCCGCCTCCTCGGCCGCCCCCCGCCCCGCGCCGCAGCCCGCCGCCCGACCCGCTTCGGCCACCGCCACCGCCACCGCGGCCGCCGCGGCCATCGCGTTCGAGGACGACTTCGACGGGCCGGCCGGGTCCGCCGTGGACTCCGCCAAGTGGCAGACCGAGACCGGCGACAACGTCAACAACCACGAGCGCCAGTGGTACACGGCCGGCAACGCCAACGCCGCCCTCGACGGCCGCGGCAACCTCGTGATCACCGCCCGCCGCGAGAACCCGGGCAACCACCAGTGCTGGTACGGCCGCTGCGAGTACACCTCGGCCCGCCTGAACACCTCCGGCCGGTTCACCCGCCAGTACGGGCACGTCGAGGCCCGCATGAAGGTGCCGCGCGGGCAGGGCATGTGGCCGGCGTTCTGGATGCTCGGCCAGGACATCGGCCAGGTCGGATGGCCGAACAGCGGCGAGATCGACGTCATGGAGAACGTCGGGTACGAGCCCTCCACCGTCCACGGCACCCTGCACGGCCCCGGCTACTCGGGTGCCGGCGGCATCGGCGCCGCCTACGGCCTGCCCGGCGGACGGGCGTTCGCCGACGACTTCCACACCTTCGCCGTGGACTGGTCCCCCGGCTCGATCAGCTGGTCGGTCGACGGCCAGGTCTACCAGCGGCGGACGCCCGCCGACCTCGGCGGCCGCCAGTGGGTGTACGACAAGCCCTTCTTCCTGATCCTCAACCTGGCCGTCGGCGGCGACTGGCCGGGCAACCCGGACGGCTCGACGCCGTTCCCCAACCAGCTGGTCGTCGACTACGTACGCGTCACCACCTCCGACGGCGGCGGCGGCGGGGGCGGGCGCACGGGAGCGTTCGTCGGCCTGGCCGGCAAGTGCCTCGACGTGGCCGGGGCGCAGACCGCGAACGGCACCCAGGTCCAGCTCTACGGCTGCAACGGCACCGCCGCCCAGCGCTGGGCCCTGCCGGGCGACGGCACGGTACGGGCCCTCGGCAAGTGCCTGGACGTCGACGCGGCCGCCGCGGCGCCCGGCGCCAAGGTCCAGCTGTGGGACTGCAACGGCACCGGTGCGCAGCGTTTCGACTACAACGCCACCACCCGCGACCTCGTGAACGTACCGGCGGACAAGTGCGTGGACGTGCGCGACCAGAACCCGGCGGACGCGACCCCGGTCCAGACCTGGTGGTGCAGCGGCAACCCGAACCAGAAGTGGACCCTCACGGGCTGAGCGAGGCAGACGGCCCCGGCGGCCGCTCCGAGGCGGCCACGGCGCGCACCCCCGCGCCGTGGCCGCTTCGCGCGAACGCCGGGGCCGTCCCTATGCGCGCGACCAGCCCGGGGCGAAAGTCGCACTGGAGGTCCGTCCAGCGGGGGAAGCGGGCGGAGCCCAGGACGAGGTAGCGCGGAATACCGGCGTACGACCTCTGCACGTAGCTCTCGACCACGTGGCCGTAGCCGATCTCCTGGGGGTGCCGGGCCGGCATCGGTCACCTCTCCGGGTCCGGGTCGGGTCGGGTCGGGTCGGACGGTCCGTGGCGACCCGTGGAGGGCGGCGAGGACGGCGTCGCAGGCGGGGCCGCGCCGCGCTCCCGCAGACACGCTTTCACGCCGCGCCGTCGCGGCGTCCACGCGGGCCCGCCCCGCCGGCGGTGCCGGAGGGGAGCCCGGTGCCGGCGCGACGGCCGTGGGCAGGGCGTGGTGCGGCGGCGGCAGCGGCAGTTCGGAGCGGCAGCGTCGCGGGGGCGAGCTGCCCGCCGGCTGCCCCGGGGACTGCCCGCGGTGCGGTCGCCGCGTACCTAGCGTGAGGGCACGACACCGCGCCCCACCCCCCGACCCCTCGCCTGGAGGCCCCGCGATGCCCTCGACCGCCCCCACCGCCTCCGCCGTCCTGGACGGCGGCCCGGCGCCCGGCCCGGCGCCCCGCGTCCTGGACCGGATCGCCGGGCAGGACGCCGAGCGGATCGCCCTCGTGCACGGCGAGCGCCGGATGACCTACGGGCAGCTGGCCCTCGCGGTCGCGTTCCGCGCCGACGAGCTGGCCGAGGAGGGCGCCGGGCCGGGCCGGCTGGTGGCCGTCAACCGACCGCGCGGGATCGACGCGGTCGTGGGCCTGCTGGCGGCGCTGCGGACGGGGGCGGCCTACCTGCCGCTCGACCCGACCGCGCCGGCCGCCCGGACCGCGGCCGTCCTGGCGGACTGCACGGGCACCGACCACCCGGCCGCCCCGGGCGAGCAGGTGCTGCCGGGGCCGGGCGTGGACCCGGAGGCCGCGTACGTCATCTACACGTCCGGCTCCACCGGCACCCCCAACGGCGTCGTCGTCGGCCAGGACGCCCTGGCCCACTTCACCGCCGGCGCCACCGCCGTCTACGGCATCACCGCCGAGGACCGGGTGCTGCAGTTCGCGCCGCTGCACTTCGACGCGAGCGTCGAGGAGGTGTTCCTGACCCTGGGCGCGGGCGCCACGCTCGTCCTGCGCGACGACGAGATGCTCGACGTGCCCGGCCTGCTGGCCGGCTGCACCGCGCACGGCATCACCGTGCTGGACCTGCCCACCGCGTACTGGCACGAGCTGGCCCACGCCGTGTCCTGCGGGCTCGCCGAACTGCCGCCCACCCTGCGGACCGTGGTCATCGGCGGCGAGGCGGCGCTCCCCGAGCGGGTGTCCCGCTGGTCCGCGGCCGTCGACCCGGAGCGGGTGCGGCTGCTCAACACGTACGGTCCCACCGAGGCGACCGTGGTCGCCACCGTCGCCGACCTGTCCCGGTACGCCGGCGGCCCGGTGCCCATCGGCACCCCGCTGCCGGGCGTCCGGGCCGCGGTGGTGGACGGCGAGCTGTGGCTGCTGGGCGGCGGGCTCGCCCTCGGCTACCTGGGGCGCCCGGAACTGACGGACCGCCGGTTCGCCCGGCTCGGCCCGGAGCGCGCGTACCGCACCGGTGACCTGGTGCGGGTGCGCGAGGACGGGCAACTCGGCTTCGAGGGCCGCGCCGACGACGAGGTGAAGATCAACGGCCATCGGGTGGACCCGGCGTCCGTCGAGTCGGTGCTCTCCGGGCACCCGGGGGTGCGCGAGGCCGCCGTGGTGGCCGCCGACGCCCCGGGCGGCGGCAAGCGGCTGGTCGCCTACGTGGTCGCCGAACCGGGCGTGGGGGCCGCCGACCTGCGCGAGCACGTCCGGCGGCAGCTGCCGGCCGCCGCGGTGCCCGGGCTGTTCGAGCCGGTGGACGCGCTGCCGCTGACCTCCTCGGGGAAGATCGACCGGAAGGCCCTGCGGGCCCGGGCCGCCGCCCCGGACGGCCCGCGGACGGCGGCGCCCGCCGTGGTGTCCGTACCCGATGCGGCCTTCGACGTGTTCGACGGCGAACCGCTGCCCGCGGAGGACCGGGTGCCGCTGTCGTACGCGCAGCGCCGGCTGTGGTTCCTGGCCGGGCTGGAGGGCCCGGCCACGACGTACCACCTGCCGGTGGTGCTGCGGCTGGACGAGGTGCCCGACGCCGACGCGCTGGCCGCGGCCCTCGGCGACGTGCTGGAGCGGCACGAGGTGCTGCGCACCGTCTACCCGGCCGTGGCCGGGGAGCCCTACCAGCACGTGCTCGACGCGCCGCCGGTCCCGCTCGACGTGCGCACCTGCGCCGCGGACGAACTCGACGCGGAGACGGCGCGGTTCACCTCCGCCACCTTCGACCTGGCGCGCCAGCTCCCCGTGCGCGCGGCACTGTTCCTGACCGACGGGGCCGAGCCGACCGCCACGCTGGCGCTGCTCACCCACCACATCGCCACCGACGGCTGGTCGGTCGGGCCGCTGCTGCACGACCTGGGCACCGCCTACGCGGCCCGGCGCGCGGGCGGGGCGCCCGACTGGGAGCCGCTGCCGGTGCAGTACGCGGACTACACCCTGTGGCAGCAGGACCTCCTCGCCGACCCGGCGGCGCCGCTGGCGCACTGGCGGGCCGCGCTCGAGGGCATGCCGACCGTGCTGGACCTGCCCGCCGACCGGCCCCGGCCGGCCGAGCCCACCGGCGCCGGCGCCACGCTGACCGCCCGGCTGGGCGCGGACGCGCTGCACCGGCTCACCGACCTGGGCGCGGACCGCGGGGCGAGCCTGCTCATGGTCCTCCAGCCCGCCCTCGCCCTGGCCCTGGCGGCCGTCGGCGCCGGCTCGGACGTCGCCGTCGGCACCCCGGTCGCGGGCCGCGGCGACGAGGCCCTGGACGGCCTGGTCGGCTTCTTCGTCAACACGCTGGTGCTGCGCACCGACGTTTCGGGGCCGGCCTCGTACGCGGAGCTGGTCGAGCGGACCCGGGACGCGGACCTGGCCGCGTACGCCCACCAGGACCTGCCCTTCGACCTGCTGGTGGAACACCTGGCGCCGGAGCGCGGCCTGGCCGTGAACCCCTTCTTCCAGGTGATGCTCACGGCCGAGCAGGAGGACGGCTCGGGCACCGGCTGCGCCGGCCCGCTGGCCGGCACCTTCGCCGAACCCGGCCTGGAGGCGGCGAAGTTCGACCTGAGCGCCTCGTGCGTGGCGCTGCCCGGGGACGGCGGGCTGGAGGTGTGGTGGCAGTACGCCGCCGACCTGTTCGAGCCGGACACCGCCCGGCTGCTGCTCGACCTCTTCGTCCGCGCCCTCGAGCGCGCCGCGGCGGATCCGTACGCCCCCGCGGCCGGGGCGGAGCTCCTGACCCCGGCGGAGGCCGAGCGGATCGCGACGCTGCGCGAGGGGCGCGCACGGGCCGAGCGCGCCGAGCGGGCCCGGCAGGCGCAGGCGGCCGCCGGGCAGGGGGCGGGCGGCGCCGGGCAGCGGGCCGCCGAGGAGCTGCTGTGCGGCCTGTTCGCCGAGGTCATCGGCCTCGACGCGGTGGGGCCGGACGACAACTTCTTCTCGGTGGGCGGGCATTCGATGTCCGGCGTGCGCCTGGTGAACCGGATCAGGGCCGCGCTCGGTGTGGAGGCCCGCATCCGGGACCTGTTCCTCGCGCCCACCCCGGCCGAACTGGCGGCCCGCCTGGTGCGGGAGGCCGCGCCGTCCGGACGGCCCGGGCCGGTGCCGGTGCCGGCGGAGCGGCGGCCGGAGCGGGTGCCGCTGTCGTACGCGCAGCGCCGCCTGTGGTTCGTGGACCAGTTGGAGGGGCCGAGCCGCTCGTACACCATCCCCTTCGCGCTGCGGCTGGACCGGCCGCTCGACCCGGCGGCGCTCGCCGAGGCGCTGGCCGACGTGGCCGGGCGGCACGAGGTGCTGCGCACGGTGTACCCGGCGGTCGAGGGCGAGCCGTACCAGAAGGTGCTGTCGGGGGCCGAGGCCCGACCGGTGCTGGACCTGGTGTCCTGCCCGGCCGGCGGGTCGGCGGCGGCCGTGGACGCGGCCGCCGGGCACGTGTTCGACCTGGCGGTCGACCTGCCGCTGCGGGCCGCGCTGGTCACCGAGGAGGGCGCCGGGAGCACGGAGGACGCCGGGACCACCGGGACGACGGAGGGCGCAGGGGCCGCAGGGGGTGCGGGGCAGGTCCTGGTGCTGCTGGTGCACCACATCGCGGCCGACGGCTGGTCCACCGGCCCGTTGCTGACCGACCTGGCCACCGCCTACGAGGCGCGGCGGGGCGGCGCGGCGCCGGACTGGCGGCCGCTTCCGGTGCAGTACGCCGACTACACGCTGTGGGAGCGGGACGTGCTCGCCGGCGAGGCCGCCGAGGAGCACGTGGCGTTCTGGCGCGAGACGCTGGCGGGCGCCCCCGAGGTGCTGGAGCCCACCCCGGCGCGGACCCGTCCGGCGGACGCGTCCCGGCGCGGTGCGGCGGTGCCGGTGGTGCTGGACGCGGCCGTGCACGCCCGGCTGGAGCGGCTCGCCCTGGAGCACGGGGCCAGCCTGCTCATGGTGGTGCAGGCGGCGCTGGCAGCGGTGCTGACCCGGCACGGGGCGGGCACCGACCTGCCGCTGGGCACGGTGGTAGCGGGCCGCGACGACGAGGTGCTGGACGACCTGGTCGGGTTCTTCGTCAACACCCTGGTGCTGCGCTGCGACACCTCCGGCGACCCCGGCTTCGGGGAGCTGCTGGACCGGGTGCGGGAGACCGACCTGGCCGCCTTCGCCCATCAGGAGCTGCCCTTCGACCTGGTGGTGGAGCGGCTCAATCCGGCCCGCTCCACCGCCCGGCACCCGCTGGTGCAGACGATCGTGCAGGTGCAGCCGGCCGAACCGGAGGCGCCGGCGGGCGCGGTGCTGGCCGGCACTGCGCTGGGCACCGAGTCCGGGTTCACCAAGTTCGACCTGACCGTGTCGCTGCGCGAGACGCGGGCCGCTGACGGGGCCGCCGGCGGGCTGGGCGGCGTACTGGAGTACGCGACCGACCTGTACGACGCGGGGACCGCGGCCATGCTGGCGGCCCACCTCGAACGGACGCTCGCCGCCGTGGCCGAGGACCCGGCGCTGCGCATCGGTGACATCGAACTCCTGTCGCCGCAGGAGGAGTTCCGGCTGGTGACCGAGTACAACGACACGGCCGTGCCGCGCGTCGAGTGCGGGCTGGTGCACGAGCGGTTCGCCGCCCGGGCCCGGCGCACCCCCGACCGGGTGGCGCTGTCCTTCGGGGACGAGCGGGTGACGTACGCGGAGCTGGAGGCCCGGGCGAACGCCCTGGCCCACACCCTGATCGACGCCGGGGTGGGCCGGGACGGGGCCGTCGGGGTGCTGATGGACCGGACGCCGCTGCTGCTGGTGGCCGCCTTGGCCGTGCTCAAGTGCGGGGCGGCGTACGTGCCGATGGACCCGCGGCTGCCGGAGGCCCGGGTGCGCATGATCCGGGAGGACACGGGCGCGGCGGTGCTGCTGACGCAGGAGGTCCACCTGGCCTCGCCGTCGGTGGCGCAGGAGGCCGCGGACGGGGTGCGGGTGCTGGCGGTGGACGCGCCGGGCACGGTGGACTGGGCGCGGACGGGCGATCCGGGCGTGCCGGTCGGCGAGGACGCGCTGATGTACGTGATGTTCACCTCGGGGTCCACCGGCCGGCCCAAGGGCGTGGGGGTGACCCACCGCAACGTGGTGGAGCTGGTCACCGACCGCTGCTGGAACCTGGAGCACCACCGGCGGATGCTGGTGCACTCGGCGATCGGCTTCGACGCCTCCACGTACGAGCTGTGGGTGCCGCTGCTGGGCGGCGGGCAGCTGGTGATCTGTCCCGGTGACGGCACCGACCTGGCCGAGATCGACCACACCGTGCGGACGTACGGCGTGACGGCGGCGTACTTCACGATGGGGCTGTTCCACATCATGGCCGACGAGGGGCTGGACACCCTCAAGCTCCTGGACGAGGTGTGGACCGGTGGCGACGTGGCCTCGCCCAGCGCCCTGCAGCGGGTGTTGACGCACTGCCCGGACACCGTGCTCGTGCACAGCTACGGCCCGACGGAGACGACGTTCGCCTCGCACCAGCAGCGTTTCACCGTCTCCGAACGCACCGTGCAGGGCGTCCACCTCGGCGCGGCGCTCGACAACACCCGGATCTACGTGCTGGACGAGCGGCTGCGGCCGGTGCCCAGGGGCGTGGCGGGCGAGATGTACATCGCCGGCACGCAGGTGGCGCGCGGCTACATCGGCCGGCCGGGGCTGACGGCGGAGCGGTTCGTGGCCGACCCGTTCGGCGCGGACGGCGGCCGCATGTACCGCACCGGCGACCTGGTGTGCTGGACGCCGGAGGGCGAGCTCCGCTTCCTCGGCCGGGCCGACGGCCAGGTCAAGCTGCGCGGCTTCCGCATCGAGCCGGGCGAGATCGAGGCCACCCTGGCCCGCCACCCGGGCGTCGGGCAGGTCGCGGTCGTGGTCTTCGAGGACGGGCCCGGCGGCAAGCGGTTGGTGGCGTACGCCGTCCCGCGCGCCGGGTACGAGCTGACCGGTGAGGGCCTGCTGCGGTGGGCGGCGGACGAACTGCCCGAGCACATGGTGCCGTCGGCGGCGGTGCTGCTGGAGTCCATCCCGCTCACCGTCAACGGCAAGCCCGACCGCAAGGCGCTGCCGGCGCCGGCGGCGGCCGTGCGGACCGCCGGGCGGGCCCCGCGCACCCCGCGCGAGGAGCTGCTGTGCGGGCTGTTCGCCGAGGTGCTGGGGGTGGAGGGGGTGGGCATCGACGACAACTTCTTCACCCTGGGCGGGCATTCGCTGCTCGGCGTGCGGTTGATCAGCCGGATGCGGGCGGTCCTCGGCCTGGAGCTGGGCGTGCGCGACCTGTTCCGCACCCCGACCGTGGCCGGCCTGCTGGCGGACGAGCCGTCCGGCTTCGACCCGATGGGCGTGCTGCTCCCGCTGCAGGACAAGGGCACGCAGCGCCCGCTGTTCTGCATCCACCCCGGTACGGGCGTCGGCTGGACGTACGCCGGCCTCACCCCGCACCTGGGGCCCGACCAGCCGCTGTACGCGATCCAGGCGCGGGCGTTGAGCGAGCTCGGGCACTCCCCCGAGTCGGTGGAGGAGATGGTGGCGGACTACCTGCCGCTGATCCGCGAGGTCCAGCCGCACGGCCCGTACCGCTTCCTGGGCTGGTCCTTCGGCGGGACGGTGGCCCACGCGCTGGCGGTGCGGCTGGCCGAACTCGGCGAGCGCACGGACCTGTTGGCGATGATGGACGTGCACCTGCTGCCGACCGAGCCGGAGCGGCGGCGGATGACCCCCGCGCAGAAGCGGGACATGCTCGTCGGCGACGCCACGGACGAGCCGGCGGACGCGCCCTTCGACGTGGCGGCGCTCATCGACCTGGTCCGGCTCAAGGACCCGGTGCTCGGCGCCTTCTCGGACGACGAGATCCGCTCGGTGATCGGCGCCTCCATCAACCACGCCGAAATCATGAACCTGTATTCCGCGCGGCCCGTGCAGACGGACCTGCTTTTCCTCGCCGCGCTCGAGGACGGCGAAACGGAGAACACCCTCGCCCAGAACTGGATTCCGTACATCGACGGATCCGTCGAGAACCACATGATCGGGGTTCCCCATACCCGAATGGGAGAACCCGCACCGCTCGCCCTGATCGGCCGTATCCTTTCCGAGAAACTGAGGAGCCTGTCATGACCAACCCCTTCGACGACACCGAGGGCACCTTCCACGTGGTGGTCAACACCGAGGGGCAGCACGCCCTGTGGCCCACCTTCGCCGACGTTCCCGCAGGTTGGGACGCGGTCTGGGGCCCGGGCCCGCGGGCCGGCGCCCTGGAGCACGTGGAGCGGGAGTGGACCGACATCCGCCCGCTGAGCCTGGTCGGACAGTATTCCTGACCCCTGCCGAACAATTCCCACAAAGCACGCCGGCAGCGCCCCGCACCATGCGGGGCGCTGCCGTTTTCCCTTTTCCCCGCGCCCTTTCGGCGGCATCCTCGGACTGCCGCTCCCCTTTCCGCATACTGCCGCCGGAACTTCCCCTCGGGAAGCCCGGCGGTTCCTATATTTCTGGCATGCGACGACGGAATGTGAACATCCTGCTGACAGGCACGGCCTCGGATTCCCATACCTGGAACCTCGTCTACCTCCAGCTGTTCATGGAGGAGTTGGGGCACCGGGTCCGCAACCTGGGCCCGTGCGTCGGAGACGACCTGCTGACCGCCACGTGCGCGGCCGCGCGTCCCGACCTGGTCGTGATCAGCAGTGTCAACGGACACGGGTACCGGGACGGGCTGGGCGCGGTGCGCGCCCTGCGCGCGGCCGGCGTGCCCGCGCCCGTCGTGATCGGCGGCAAGCTCGGCGTCGCCGGGGAGGTGGACCCCGTGCAGCGCGGACGGCTCCTGGAGGCCGGCTGCGCGGCGGTGTTCGACGACGGTGACCTCGGGGGCCTGCAGGCCTTCCTGGAGTGCGGGTTCACCGCCGGGCCGGCCTACTCCGCCCACTCCGCCCACTCCGCCCGCACCGCCCACTCCGCCCGCTCCGGGGACCGGCGGGCCGTCGCGTGAACGCCTCCGCCACGCTCGCCGCACCCGGCGTGGCCCCGGCACCGGAGCGCCCCGCCGACCAGGTACCGGCCGACCGGGTACCGGCCGGGGCCGCGGCGCCGGCCGGCCCCGCCCCGTCCTTCGGCGCCTTCGTCGCCGCCGCGGCCGCCGCCGGCCGGCTCGTGGTCCAGCCCCGGATGGGGTTCAGCGACCCGCGCCGGATGCGGGAGGGGCTGGAGCGGACCCGGTCCGCCGTCGCCACCACGGTCGGCACCCTCACCATCGACAGCTACACCAGGGTGGGCGACCTGGCCGCCGCCCGGGCCGCGCTCGCCGAGGGCACCCCGCTCAACGGGTACCCGATCGCCAGCCACCCGGCCGGCCTGACCCGGGACCTGCTGGCCGGCGTGCTGGACCCCGGGTTCCCGGTCCAGGTCCGGCACGGCTCGTCCCGGCCCGAGCCCATCGTCCGCGCGCTGGCCGCGGCCGGGCTCGACGCCACCGAGGGCGGCCCCGTCTCGTACTGCCTGCCGTACGGCCGCACTCCGCTGGCGGAGTCCGTGGACAACTGGGCCCGCAGCTGCGAACTGCTGGCCGCCCTGGCGCCCGCCCCGCGGGTGCCGCACCTGGAGAGCTTCGGCGGCTGCATGCTCGGCCAGCTCTGCCCGCCGGGGCTGCTGGTGGCGCTCAGCCTGCTGGAGGGGATGTTCTTCGTCCGGCACGGCATCCGCAGCGTCTCCCTGAGCTACGCGCAGCAGACCGACCCCGCGCAGGACGCGGAGGCGGTCCGGGCGCTGCGCCGGCTGGCCGACGAGTTCCTGCCCGCGGACGTGGACCGGCACGTGGTGCTCTACACGTACATGGGCGTCTTCCCGCACACCCGGCGCGGTGCCACCCGGCTCCTGGAGGCCTCGGCGCGGCTCGCGGTGCGGGCCGGGGCGCAGCGGCTGATCGTCAAGACGGCGGCCGAGGCACACCGGATCCCCACGGTCGAGGAGAACGTCCGGGCGCTGGAGACCGCTGCCGCGGTCGCGGCCCTGACCGGGCACCGGGAGCCGGCCGTGGCGCCCGATCCGGCGGACAGCGAGGTCTACCGCGAGGCGCGGACGTTCGTGGAGGCCGTACTCGAGCTCTCCGACGACCTCGGGCGGGCGCTGCGCACCGCCTTCGCGCGGGGCGTGCTGGACGTCCCGTACTGCCTGCACCCGGACAACGCGGGCCGCAGCCGCAGCTTCCTCGACGCCGGCGGGCGGCTGCGCTGGTCGGACGTCGGGGCGATGCCCGTGGTGCCGTACGTGCGGCCGGGCGGGCGCACCCCGATGACCGCGGACGGCCTGCTGGGGGCCCTCCACGCGGTCGCCGGCCGGTACGACGGCCCGCCGACCGGACCGGCTCCCGGACCGGCTCCCGGACCACCGACCGGGCCCACGACCGGGCCCACGACCGGACCACCGATCGGCGCGACGAGCGGACCGCCCCCGTGAACGCCCCGCACCGCCCCCCGCACCTGCCACCCCTTTCACGACTAGGAATCGACATCGACATGGACCTCACCCCCGACGCGACCACCCCTCCCCCGCTCGGCGAGCACCTGGCCTCCCCGCGGCTGCGGTCGGCGATGCTGGTGCAGCAGGAGGCCCTGCACGCGGCCCGCGCGTTCCTGCGCGGCGAGGGCTTCGTGGAGCTGCTGCCGCCCCTGGTCGGGCCGGTGACGGACCCCGGCGGCCGCGGCGCCAAGGCGCTGGACGTGGACTACTACGGACAGCCGTACAAGCTCATGACCAGCGCGATCCTGTACAAGCAGGCGTCGCTGAAGGGCTTCCCGCGGCTGTTCTACATCGCCCCGAACGTCCGCGTGGAACCGCCGGAGACCGCCGGCACCGGCCGCCACCTGGTGGAGTTCCACCAGATCGACGTGGAGATGGCGGGCGGCACCCGCGAGGACGCCCAGGAGATCGCGGCCGGACTGCTCACCCATGTGGTGGAGCACGTGTGGACGGCCGTCCCCGAGGTGCTGCGCGCACTGGGCCGCGAGGAGCTGGACTTCGCCGAGCTGCGGTCCGGCGGCAAGTTCGACGCCTGCACCCACGAGGAGGCGGTGGCGCGGCTGGTCGCCGGCGGCCACCCGCAGAGCCCGGACGCCGAGATCGACTGGGCGGGCGAGCGGGTGCTGTCCCTGGAGGCCGACCGGCCCTTCTTCGTCAACGACTACCCCAAGGGCTCCCGCGGCTTCTACGACCGCGAGGACCCCGAACGGCCGGGCGTGCTGCGCAACTTCGACCTGCTCGCGCACGGCGGCTACGGGGAGCTGGTCAGCGGCAGCGAGCGCGAGTCCGACTACGCGTCGATCGTGACCCGGATGCGCGAGAGCGGCGAGAACCCGGCCAAGTACGCCTGGTACCTCCAGCTGGCGAGGGAGGGCATCTCCCCCAGCGCCGGCTTCGGCATGGGCCTGCAGCGCCTGGTCCGCTTCCTCACCGGCCTGGACGCCCTCTGGCAGGTCAGCGCCTACCCGAAGCTGCCGGGGGTGATCGCGCCGTGAGCGGGCTGCACGCGACCGGGTTCCCGGAGCAGGAGGTGCGGGCGCGGGCCCGTACCGGCACGGCGCGGGTGTTCCCGGCGGCGGGGACGTACGGCGACGGCGGCGGGCTGTTCGGGGCGGACCCGTCCGCCCCGGGCACCGGGGCCGGGTCCGGCGCCCCGGACGCGCTCGACCGGCTGCGGATCGTGCCGCCGGTGTTCATGCCCCGCCGACTGGAGAAGCTGATCGACCTGGGCCGGGAGCCCTCGTACGAGGACGTGGAGCTGGCCGGCCGGGTCGGCGGGTTCGACGCCCGGCTGCCGCTCTACCTGTCGGCGTTCGGCTCCACCCGGGTGGGCAGCGGCGACCTCGGGCTGGCCGCCTCCCGGCAGGCCGCCCGGCTGGGCATCCCCATGGTGATCGGCGAAAACATGGTGCCGGTGCACGGCTACCGGCGCGGCGGCGACGGGATGCGGTCGGCGCTGCTGGAGCGCATCGCGGTCTACGCGGAGACCGTACCCGAGGGCGTCGGCGGCGTGGTCGTCCAGCAGTCCACCGAGGACGCCGACTCCGAGGTCTGGAACCTCCTCTACAGCGACCCCGGCACCCGGGCGCTGCGCGACTCCGGCCGGCTGGGCTTCGAGCTGAAGGTGGGACAGGGCGCCAAGCCGGGACTGGGCGGCATGACCGTGGTGGGCGCCGCCGAAGCGGAGCGGCTGGCCGGGCAGTTCGCGGTACGCGACGTCCTGGGCGACCCGGAGCGGTGGCTGCGGTGCGCGACCCCCGGCACCTTCACCGAGGAGATCGTCCGCCAGCAGCTGCGGTTCATGCGGAACAACTTCCCGCTGGCCCGCACCTGGGTGAAGTTCCACCCGGGCCGGGACATCGCGGGAGCCGCCGCCACCGCCTGGGCGGCCGGCGCCGACGCGGTCACCGTCGACGGCGCCGAGGGCGGCACCGGTTGGGCGCCCCGCGTCTTCCTCGACCAGGTCGGCCTCCCGCTCGGCGAGTGCCTGCGGCGGATCGGCCGGCCCGCCGGCGACCTGTTGGCCACCGGCCGGATCTGGGAGGGCGGGCGCGCGGTGCGCGCCCTCGCGCTCGGCGCGAGCGCGGTCGGCCTGGGCCGCGCGGCCCTGCTCGCCGTCGACGAGGACCCCGAGGAGGGCCTGGTCCGGCTGGGCGGGGCGCTCGCACTGGAGGTGCGGCTGCTGGTCAGCGCCCTGGGGAAGTACCGGGCCGCCGATCTGGACGCGGCCGACCTCTGGGACCCGGCGGCGCCCGCCGCCCGACCCGTGGCGCCGGACGCCGTCCTCGCCGGGGAGCCGTCGTGAGGCGGGCGGTGCCGGGGGTGCGTCGGGTGCTGGTCCGGGCCCGGTTCCGGCTCGCCGGGCCCGCCGGACCGCCGGGGGTCACGGTCGACCCCGGTCCCGGTGCCGGGCCGGCCGGCGCGGCGGCCGCCGGGGCGCTCGCCGAAGCCGGGCTCGGGTACCTCGGCGGCCACCTGGACCTCCGTACGTACGGCCCGGCGCCCCGGGCCGCCGACGCGGCGCACGCCGCCCGCCGGGCGGTGCACCGCGCCCTCGCCGCCCGGCGCCCCCACCCGCTCCGCTGAGCGGCGCCCGCTCCTCCCCTCCCCTCCCCTCCCCTCCCCTCCCCGTCTCCCCTCGCACAGAACAGGTACGTCCATGGACACCACCGCACAGCCGACCGTCCCGTGGGGCCGGGTCGCCTCCCTGGTCGGCGGCCAGGCCGCCGTCCAGCTCGGCAGCTTCGCCCTGCTGATCGCCATGAACTGGACCGCCGTCCAACGCGGCGGCACCGGGGCCGTCACCGTGCTGATGCTCGCCGCCACCATCCCGCGGGCCCTCATGCTGATCTTCGGCGGCGCGTTCGCCGACACCCTCGGCCCGCGCTTCGTGCTGCTGCGCACCACCACCGCCCGGGTCCTGCTGCTGGCCGCGGGCGCGGTCGTCACGGCCACCGCGCACCAGCTGTGGCCCCTCGTGGTGATCGCCCTCGTCGAGGGCGTGCTGCTGGGTCTGGCCGGGCCCGCCTCGGGCGTCCTGCTCCCGATGTTCGCCCGTGGCGACCAGCTGGCCCGGGCGAACTCCATGTACGCGATGGTGCTCCGGGTGGCCCCGATCCTCGGCGCCCCGGCCGGTGCCTTCCTGATCACGGTCGGCGAGCTGTGGGTGGCGCTGGCCGCGGCCGCGGTCACCGGCGCGATCTGGCTCGGCTGCCTGCTGCACGTCACGCACGGCTTCGCCCGGCCCGAGCCGGAGCCCGGCGTCTCCCTGGTCAAGCGGTCCGGTGACGGCTTCCGGCTGCTGGCCCGACACCCCCGGCTGCGCTGGATGTTCGTCGCCTCCCTCTGCCTGGACATGGCCTTCAGCTGGCCCGCCGAGGTCGCCCTGCCGCTGCTGGTCGACGAGAAGGGCTGGGGCGTGAGCGCGGTGGGCGTGGTGCTGGCCGCGTTCAGCGTGGGCGCCCTGGGCTCCAGCGCCCTCGGCGCGGCCCTCGCGCACCGGATCCCCATGTACGTGCGGCTCGTCGTGACCGGGGTCGGACTGGCGGCGGGCATCCTGGTGATGGCCCTCATGCCGTCGGCGCTGTCGCTGACGGTCGTCGCGGCGGCGGTGGGCCTGCTGTCCGGGCTCAACGGGCCGGCCATCGTCACCCTGTACCAGCAGTCCGCGCCCGAGGAGCGGATGGGCGCCGCGATGTCGACGCTGTCGCTGGCCGGCATCGGCACCGCGCCGATCTCCATCGCGGTCTTCAGCTCGCTGTCCCTCGTGCTCGGGGTGCAGACCACCTGGCTGCTGTGCGGGGCGATCGCCTTCGTCTCGCCGCTGGCCGCCGTCCTGGCCCTGCGCCACCCGGCCCGGGCCGAGGAGTCCGTGCCGGTCACCGAACTGCCCGTGCCCGCGGCCGCCTGAGGGGGCTCGATGACCATCCTGACCGTTCCCCGGCTGCTGGTTCCCCGGCGGCTGACCGGTTCCGGGCCGGAGGGCGCGGCGCGAGCCGACGGCGCCCCCCGTACCGATCCCGCACGCGGAGCCGGTACGCGCGCCGACGCGGCCGCACCGGCGCCCGCGGAACCGGACCGGTGGACCGACGCACCGGCGCGAGCCGGTGGCTCCGCCCCGGCCTACGCCCCCGCCCGCCCCGGTGACTCCCCCGCGGCCCACGCGCCCGCCCGACCCGGTGGCGGCCGGTGGCCCGACCCAGGACCGGAGGTGTGGCTGGTGGACGCCACCGAGTACCGGACGCACGCCCACCGGTGCGCGCCCGGCACCCTGGACGCCCAGGAGCTGGCCCGGGCCGCCGAGTTCGTCCGGGCCGCGGACCGCGACTCGTACGTCTGCGCGCACGTGGCGCTGCGCCGGCTGCTCGGCGCGTACCTGGGCATCCCCCCGCGCGAGGTGACCGTCGAGCGGGCGCCGTGCGCGCACTGCGACGAGCCGCACGGGCGGCCGGTCCTGCCGGGCGGGGCGCTGCACTTCTCGCTCTCGCACTGCACCGGCCTGAGCCTGCTGGCCTTCGCGACCGCCCCGGTGGGGGTGGACGTGGAGGAGGTGGTGCCGGCGGCCACCATCGCGGAGACGGCCGACGTCCTCCACCCGCGGGAGGCGGCCGAGCTGGCCCTGCTCCCGGCGGCGGAGCGGCCGGTCGCCTTCACCCGGGTGTGGACCCGGAAGGAGGCGTACCTGAAGGGGCTGGGGGTGGGCCTGTCGACCGACCCCGCCGCCGACTACGTCGGCTCCGGCCCCGATCCCGCCCCGCTGCCGGGTTGGTCCCTGACGGACGTGGCGGTCCCTCCGGGCCACTGCGCCGCCGTCGCCCTCAGCACCCCCTGAACCGACCCCGCCCCGCCCCGTCACCTCTTCGGCGGCGCCCGACCGGCAACCACCCCGGCCCGGGCGCCGCCGCGGCGTTCCACCGGCACGCCGGGAGGTGCGCACGGCTGGATGTCCGGACCTCTGTCTGCGCGGGCTTCCTCAGTCGGCGGACAGGGCGGTGACCAGATCGGCCAGGTCGCCGCCGGCCACGGCGAGGGCCAGGTGGTCGTGGTAGTCGCGGCTGTGCCGGATCAGGCCGTCGCGGATACGGAGGACCTGGACGTTGGCGACCTCGAAGTCCCGGCCGGTGGTCCGGTGGTGGGCCCGGTAGTCGAACTCGGCGACGATCACCTCCGGGTCGTCGGTCTCCCGGACGACGACGTTCGCCGGGGTCAGCAGGAGGGGCGAGTGCTCGGCGACCTGGGCGAACCGGGCCGCGAGGGTGGCGCGGCCCTCGAAGCGCCGCGGACCGACCGGGGCGAAGACGGACTCCACCACGGCGTCCTCGGCGTAGAGGGCGGCCAGTTCGGTGTAGCGCCCCGCGCCGATGCCGTCGAGCAGCCGGTGGAAGACCTCTCGGGGTGACGGCGCTTCGGAACGGTGGGTGGCGTGTGCGGCGGGCTGGGCCTCGGGCCGGGTCGCGGGCTGGGCTTCGGACGGCGTTTCGGACACGATCAACCTCCGGGGATCGGCACGTAGAATCGGACTGTCGACTCCGTTTCGACGATACGGACTGAGCAGTCCGGTTGTCCAGGGTGGATCCGGCCTGCCGTCGGCCGCCCCGGACGGAAAGTGGGGACAGGCATGAGCGGCACGGGCGAACGGCCGTTGCGGGCGGACGCGGCGCGCAACCGGGCGAGGTTGCTGGAGGTCGCCACGGAGGTGTTCACCACCCGCGGCATCGGGGTGCCGACCGAGGAGATCGCCCGGACCGCCGGGGTCGGCGTCGGCACGCTCTTCCGCCACTTCCCGACCAAGGAGGCCCTGCTCGAGGCGGTGATGGTCCGCAGGCTCGAGGCCACGGCGGCGGAGGTCGCCCAGCTGGCCGCGGATGCCGGCCCGGCCGAGGCCTTCTTCGGCTGCTTCCGCCTCCTGGTCGAACAGTCGGTCGGCAAGAGCGAGTTCAGCGACGCCCTCGCCGCGGCCGGCGTCGACGTGCACGCCGCCCTGCGCGAGCGGACCGAGGAGATCCGGGACCGGCTGGACGGCCTGCTCGCCGCCGCGCAGGAGGCCGGGGCGGTCCGCCCGGATCTGGGACTGCCGGAGTTCCTCGCCCTGCTGGCCGGCACCGGCCGCGCGGTGGAGCAGCTCGGGGCGGACCCGGCGGCCCGGGAGCGCGTCTTCGCAGTGGTCTTCGACGGCCTGCGCCCGCACTGAACGGCCGAGAGTCGATCGATCAATTCAAGCCATCACCATGCACGGTGACAGACGCTCACAGATGAGCATGATCGACCCGAGTGGCCCATCACTGGACATGTCGGCTTCTTTCCATCGCACATCGCCTCGCGAAGAGTAAAAGGAACGTCAAATCCCCTGGTCGCGCATGGTGTCAGAGGGGCGCCCCTCCCTAGGGTTCTGATCACCGTGCGCGATCTGACGCGCCGGGGACGCCCGTTGCGATCACGCCGGGCGTCATTTTGTGCTGCCCGAAAGGGCTCTGGGGGTTTGTATGCGGGCGTGGTATGCCCATTCAACGCTGTGGTCAAGACACAGACGCCGATCACAATCGGTCACGATCCTGACCCTGCTCGCGGTGCTGTTCTCTCTGGTGGCGATCCCGGAGGCACAGGCACTGCGCAAGCCGCACCCGAAGGTGTGGACGCCGCCGAAGACCTCGCTGCCGAAGACCAAGTCGGTCGAGGGCGCGCTGGACCGGCCCGGCAAGGCCGGACCGCGCCGCACCGGCGGCGTGCCGAAGGTGTGGAAGCCCGCCCCGCGTCGGGCGGTCAGGACCGGTTCCGTGACGGTCGCCCTGCCGGGCGCGACGGCCGGTTCGTCGAAGGGCCGGAGCTCCGCCGCGGCGGACGGCCCGCACGCCGCGCAGAGCGGCAAGGACGCCGAGGGCGCGACCCGCGCCGGTGAACTCCCGGTCCTCCTGACCGACCTGGGCGCTCCGAAGACCGCCAAGGCCGGCGGCGCCCGCTCGGCAGCGGCGGACCCCGCCTCCGGCGCCCCGTCCGTGCGCGTCGCCGTGCGCGACCAGGCGCAGTCCAAGGCCGCCGGCGCGTTCGGCCCCCTGGTCACCCTCCAGGGCGAGACCGGTACGGCCGCCCAGGCCGGGCGCAGGCTGCGCGTCTCCCTGGACGTGGCGGCCCTGCAGGGCACCGGCTCCTGGGGAGACCGGGCCCGACTGGTGGCCCTCCCCGCGTGTGCGCTGACCACGCCGAAGGCGGCGCAGTGCCGCAAGCGCACCCCCGTCGCGGCCACGCTGGACGCCCGTACGGGGCAGCTGACCGCCGACATCACCCTCCCGGCCACCGCGCCGACCGGCACCGCGAAGCCGGCGACGGCGAGCGGCAGCCCGGCCGCGCGCCCCTCGGCCGCGACGTCCGCCGGCGCCGTGGCGTCCATCGGGGCGGCCGCCCCGATGGCCGTGCTCGCCGCCGAGCCGGCCCCGTCGGGTTCCGGTGGCTCGTTCGCCGCGACCCCGCTGTCGCCGTCGATGTCGTGGAGCGCCGGCTCGAACGCGGGCAACTTCACGTACAGCTACACCTTCGACATGCCGACCTCGCTCGGTGGCGCCGCCCCCGGCGTGCAGCTGGGCTACGACTCCTCCGCCGTCGACGGCATGACGGCCGCGAACAACGCGCAGTCGTCGTGGATCGGTGACGGCTGGAGCTACCACCCGGGATTCGTCGCCCGCAACTACAAGCCGTGCCTCAAGAGCGGCATCGACATGTCGGGCGACCTGTGCTGGGCGGGCCAGTCCCTGTCCCTCAACCTCGCAGGGCACTCCGGCCAGGTGGTCAAGGACGACACCACCGGGGCGCTGCGCCTGCAGGGCGACGACGGCACCCAGATCACCCCGCTGACCGGCCTGACCAACGGGGCCTGGAACGGCGAGGGCTTCAAGGTCACGACGACCGACGGCACGCAGTACTACTTCGGTGCCAACTACCTCCCGGGCGGTGACAAGACCGACCCGGCGTCGAACTCCGTCAACACCGTTCCGGTCTACCACCCGAAGCCCGGCAACCCGTGCTACTCGTCGGCCTCCGGGACGGCGTCGTGGTGTCCGATGGCCTCGCAGTGGAACCTCGACTACGTCGTCGACCTGCACGGCAACCTCATCACGTACAAGTACGACCGCGAGGACAACTACTACGCGCGCGGCGGCGGCCAGAACAACGGCACCGGCACCCGCACGGCGTACACGCGCTACTCGAACCTGAAGCAGGTCGCCTACGGCCAGCGGCTCCCCGAGCAGATCGCGGCCAAGGGCACGGCCAACCCGGCCGTGAAGATGGACTTCACCACCTCCGAACGGTGCATGCCGGGCGGCTCCATCACCTGCGACCCGGCGCAGCGCACCCTCGCGAACCAGGCGTACTGGCCGGACACCCCGCTGGACCAGGCGTGCGGCGCCACCGGCACGTGCACCGTCTACGGCCCCACCTTCTGGACCTCCAAGCGCCTGACGAAGGTGGAGACCCAGGTCCTGGTGGGCACCTCGTACCGCACGGTGGACAGCTGGGCCCTCAACCAGGTGTTCTCGGACCCGGGTGACGGCACCAAGTCCCCGACGCTGTGGCTGGACTCGATCCGGCGCACCGGCTCGAACGGGCTGGACCCGATCACGCTGCCGCCGGTGAAGTTCACCGCGATGCAGAAGCCGAACCGCGTGGACGGCCTGGTCCCGGCGGCCCCGCAGTTCAACCGGCCGCGCATGACCGAGATCACCACCGAGACCGGTGGCCGCATCTCCATCGGCTACAAGGACGTGGAGTGCTCGCGCACGGCCGGCACGATGCCGGCGTCGGAGCAGGGCAACACCATGGCCTGCATGCCCGTGAAGTGGGTTCCGCCGGGCTCGCCCTCGAACACCAAGCCGGTCGACGACTGGTTCCACAAGTACCTGGTGTCCTCCGTGGTGGAGGAGTCCCAGGTCACCTCGGGCGTCCCGCGCACCACCGAGTACGGCTACGGCGGCGGGGCCGCGTGGCACCGCAACGACTCGGAGTTCGCCGACGACGACACCCGCACGTGGGACAACTTCCGCGGCTACCAGACCGTGACCACGACCACGGGCAACGGCAACGACGGCCCGAAGAGCAAGTCCGTCGCGACGTTCCTGCGCGGCATGGGCGGCCAGGTGTCCGACACCTGGGGCGGCACCATCACCGACGAGGAGGAGTTCGCGGGCTTCGTCCGCGAGACGCAGACCTTCGAGTCGGTCGCGGCGGGCGCGAAGGTGGTCAGCGGCGAGCTGAGCACCCCGTGGCGGTCGAACGTCACGGCCACGTACACGCCGCCCACCACGTCCGTCCCCAAGGTGACCGCTCGGTACGTGAGCACCTCGCAGGTCAAGGAGCGGGCGCGGCTCGCGGACGACACGTGGCGGACGACCCAGCGCGACGTCACGTACGACGAGACCAAGGCCGGCCGTGTCCTCACGGTCGACGTACGGGGTGACGTCACCAAGCCCGAGCAGCGCCAGTGCACGACGACCTCGTACGCCACCGGCACGAACGCGATGCTGCTGGAGTTCCCGTACCGGGTCCTCACCCTGGCGGGCGCCTGCGGCCAGACGCCGAACGCCTCGAACACGATCTCCGACACGCTGACCCTGTACGACGGCCTGGCGCTGGGGACCATCGGCGACCGCGCGCTGCAGACCTCGTCGAAGGTCCTGGCGGCGTACAACGGCGACGGCTCGGCCAACTACCGCACCACGGTCTCGGCCGAGTTCGACAAGTACGGCCGCCAGACGGCCACGACCGACCCGAACAGCACCGACGCCACCCACCCGACGGGCGCGCGGACGCAGACCGTTTACGTCCCCGCCGACGGCTCCCTCCCGACCTCGGTGGAGGTCACCAACCCGCTCGGCTGGAAGTCGACCACCACGCTGGACCCGGGCCGTGCCCGGCCCACCCGCGCGGTGGACGAGAACGGCCACTTCACGGACGAGGCGTACGACGCCCTCGGCCGCCTGACCTCGGTCTGGCAGCCGGGCCGTGACAAGGCCACGCAGAGCGCCAACCGCACCTTCGCCTACGACCTGAAGGGCAGCGCCGGCCCGGCCACCATCACGAGCCAGAGCCTGCGCGAGGACGGCAGCTACAGCAAGAGCATCCAGATCCACGACGGCTTCGGCCGGGTCCGCCAGACGCAGGCGATGCCGCCCTACGGCACCGTCGGCCGCGTCATCTCGGACGCGGTCTTCGACTCCCAGGGCCGCCAGGTCCAGACGACCCCGTCGTACTTCAACAACGACTCGGGTCCGACCGCGACCGTCTTCGTCCCGCAGGACGCGCAGATCCCGGCGCAGACGTGGAACGAGTACGACGGCCTGGGCCGGGTCACGGTCGCGAAGTTCATGTCGTACGGCCAGGAGCAGTGGCGCACGACGACGAACTACGCGGGCGCCGACCGGGTCGACGTCACCCCGCCCACGGGCGGCTTCGCGACGTCCACGATCACGGACGCGCGTGGCGCGACGGTGGAGGTCCGCCAGTACAAGTCGGGTAGCCCGACGGGCGCGTACGACGCGACGAAGTACGCGTACGACGTAACGGGTCGCCCCACGGTCCGCACCGATGCGGCGGGCAACGAATGGCGGTACACGTACGACCTGATGGGCCAGCTCACCAGCGCTTCCGACCCGGACGCGGGTGACTCGAGCACCGTGTACGACGCGGGTGGCAAGGTCACGAGGTCCACGGACGCCCGCGGCAAATCGACCAGCTACACCTACGACCTGTTGGGCCGGAAGACCGCCGCTTACAGCGGGACGACCACCACGGACGCCTCGAAGAAGATCGCGGACTGGAGCTACGACACCAAGAAGAAGGGCAAGCTCGACTCGGCGACCCGCTATGTGGGCGGTGCCGCCTACGTCTCCGCAGTCACCGGCTACGACGTCGGCTACCGCGCGACGGGTGCATCGGTGACGATCCCCTCAACCGAGAAGCAGCTGGCCGGTACGTACACGGTTTCGTCGACCTACAGCCCGGTCCTGGGTCTACCGAAGACCACGACGCTCCCCGCCGCCGCCGGTATGACCGGCGAGCGGATCACCAACTCGTACGACGTCGACGGCAACCTCATCGGCTCCAGCGGCAAGTCCGCCCTGGTCACCGACGTGCAGTACGACGCGTTCGGCCGTCCGACCCGGACGACGGTGGGCCCGTACGGAACGCAGGTGGTGTCCACCCAGCAGTACGACCCGGCCACCGGCCGCGTCGTGCAGAACACGCTGGACAAGCAGACCGGCGCCACCCACGTCGACCTGACCTCGTACACGTACAGCAAGGCCGGCTCGCTCACCTCCGTCAAGAACGTCCAGGACGGCAGCAGCTCCGACCTGCAGTGTTTCTCCTACGACTACCTGGGCCGGCTCACCGCCGCCTGGACCGACAAGGGCACCACCACCACGGCACCCGCGCCGTCGGTGTCCGGCATCGGAGGCTGCACGAACTCCTCCGAGCCGACGGCGGCCACGGCCACCTCGCGGGTCGGCGGACCGGCGCCGTACTGGCAGTCGTACTCGTACGACCTCACGGGCAACCGCACCAAGCTGGTCCGGCACGACGTGACCGGTGTGACGACCAAGGACCAGACGGTCGACCAGACCTTCGGCACCGGCCGCAACACCCCGTCGACCGATCCGACCACGGGCGGCGGCACCGGCGGACCGCACGCGCTCATGGCGTCGAAGACGACCGTGGGCGGCACCGCGAAGACGGCCACGTACAAGTACGACGCGGCAGGCAACACCACGTCGATCCAGGGCGACACCGGTGAGACGAAGCTGGCCTGGGACGACCAGGGGAAGATCGGCTCGGCCGAACAAAGCTCCACGACCGACTACGTGTACGACGCCACCGGCAAGCAGCTGATCCGTCGCACGCCGGGCAAGGTCACGCTGTTCCTCGGGTCGGACGAGCTCAGCCTGGACACCGTGTCCGGTACGGTCACCAACACCCGGACGTACGCCGCGCCCGGCGGGCTGTCAGTGGCCCGCGTGGTCACTGCTGGGGTCAGCAAGCTGTACTACCAGGCGGCTGACCCGCACGGGACCAACGGCGTCCAGTTCGATGCGGCCACGCTGGACTCCGTCCGCCGTCCGCTCGACCCGTTCGGCAACGGCCGCGGCACGCCGCCGTCCGGCAGTTGGGCGGGTAGCCGTGGATTCGTCGGAGGCACGATCGAGGGCACGGGCTTCACCACCCTCGGCGCCCGCCAGTACGACCCGGCGACGGGCCGCTTCCTGTCCGTGGACCCGCTCTTCGTCGAGAGCGATCCCCAGTCGTGGAACGCGTACGCGTACGCCAACAACAACCCGATCGACAACACGGACCCGGACGGGACGTGTGTGGTCTACGACGACGGCACCTGCCGCGGCAAGCCGTTCATCAGCACGCCGAGCGGCGGCGGAGGCGGGGGTGGCGGAGGCGGAAGCGGAGGCGGAGTGTCTCCGGCTGCCGACGTAGCCAAGAAGAACACTGCGGCGGCCGACGCGGCGGCGGCCGAAGCCCTGCGCCAGAAGCAGGCGGCCGACGAAGCCCTCGCCAAGGCGAAGCAGGAGCGCGAAGAGCTGATGAGCAAGATCGTCGACGTCGTCGGCGACCTGATCGGCTTCAACGACGCCCGCGACTGCTTCACCAAGGGCGACGTGATGGGCTGCATCAACACGGCCTTGAACTTCGTCCCGTGGGCGAAGGTCTTCAAGGCGGTCAAGGTGGGCGTCAAGGCTTTCAAGCTGTGGCGTGAGGGCGAGAAGGCCTACGACGCCATGCGAAACGCGCAGCGTATCGCCAGGGAAGCGGAAGACGCGGTCCAGGCGGCGCGAAAGACGATCGACGAAGCCGCCGACATGGAAGCTGCGATAGCCAAGGCGGAGAAGGAAGCCGCTGAAAAGGCAGCGAAACAGGAGGCCAATTTCGACGACCTCGTAGCCGACCTCAGGTCGGCGGGCGAGGCCACGGACCCGACGGACAAGAAGAAGCAGTACAAGAAGGCCGGCCGCGCTCTCGAGAAGCACCACTACCCGGGCCGCGCTTCCTACCAGGAGGGCCAGTGGCCCGCCCC
The DNA here is from genome assembly GCF_044753805.1 of Streptomyces sp. NPDC093225. Classification (NCBI taxonomy): domain Bacteria; kingdom Bacillati; phylum Actinomycetota; class Actinomycetes; order Kitasatosporales; family Streptomycetaceae; genus Streptomyces; species Streptomyces sp. NPDC093225. The sequence continues at coordinate 23,648 of NZ_JBIVNX010000008.1, read as the reverse complement.
GACCGGAAAGCGCAACCCGTGGGCGTGGAACGAGGTCGGCTTGAAGGTGCACGACGAGATCCTCGACAACGTCGACACGATCCAGCACTTCTACTCGAAGAGGTATAAGAGCAACATGATCGAGGTGCGTGCCAAGGACGGACGAGGTACCAAGTACTGGGTACGCGAGGGAGGAAAGATCGAGTTCTACGGGTTCCTGGACAAGTGACGGCGCATTCAGCACGCCACAAGGGGCATGAGGTGGAGGTCCAGACCTTTGCGCCTTATGACTCCGACGAGCGGATCGTCGAGTTCCGTTCCCAGGACGACCACGGGGCGATCGTCGAGGTCCTCGAAGTCTTCCGGCGCGGGGACTCCGAGGAACTGTTCGTCCGCCTGATCGACGACACCGTGAGCGTTGAACTCATCCAGTGGGCGATCGGGGAAGCCACTCGCAGGCTGACCTAGTCGGACGCCCGAGCCAAAGGGCAACACGTCGGCCCGTGCCCCGAACGGGGGCACGGGCCGACTCGTCTTTCCGGGTCAGGCGCTACGGCGTCACGTCACCGGGACCGTGTGCCAGCGCTGGGGGCGGGTGGCGTTGCAGTCGTAGAGCTGCGGGCGGGTGCCGTTCGACGTGGTGCCGTTGGGCGCGTCGAGGCAGCGGGCGGAGGCCGGGTTGTAGATCGAGCCGTCGCCGCGGACGATCCACTTCTGGTTGCCGCCGCCGTTGCAGTCCCACAGGGCGACCTGGGTGCCGTTGGCCGTGCCAGCGCCGATGGCGTCGAGGCAGCGGCCCAGGATGCGCAGGGAGCCGTCGGGGCCGGCGGTCCACTGCTGGGCGGTGGAGCCGTTGCAGTCCCAGAACTGGACCGGGCGGCCGTTCTCCGAGACGCCTCCGCTGAGGTCCAGGCAGCGGCCCGCCGCCATGTCGGAGACCACGGGGCCGGGCTTGCCGGCCGGGTCCACCGGGCGGTCCTCGACGACCACGTCGGCGATGCTGCCGTTGTAGTAGTTCTTGCCCTGGCTGGTGTTCTTGTACCGGCCGAGGACGATCGAGCCCGCCGCCGCCAGCTTCGTGGTGTGGAAGCCGGTGGAGGCCAGCGCGTCGTTGACGTACAGGGCCAGCTGGCCGGTCGTGGCGTTGTAGCTGACCGTCAGCTTGGTCCAGACGCCCTGCTGCACGCGGGCCGCGGCGCTGCGCGAGTCCGTGGTGTCGTAGGGCCAGCCGCCGTTGTCGGCCGTCGCCATGCCCATGTGCCAGTTGACGTAGCCGTTGCCGATGGTGGCCGGCCAGACCATGAAGCCGCTGGTCTGGTTGTTGTCCTGGCTGATGACCACGCCGTCGGTCAGGGCGTTGGCCTTCGTCCACAGCGAGATCGAGAAGGACTTGGTGGTGTCCACCTTCAGGCCCTGGGCCTCGATGGCCGCGTCGGTGCCGTTGAAGGTCGCCACGGTGGTGCTCGCGCCGTTCACGGTGTCCTGGGTGAAGGTGACCCCGCCCTTGACCGTGCCCGGGTACTGCCCGTACGCGTCGGGGGTCTTGCCGCCGGTCGCGCCGGAGAGCTTGAAGCGGTCGACGGGGTCGTGCGTGTCGCCGAGGTCCACGGGGGCCTCGAAGCCGTTCACCGCGGAGGTGGCCTTGCCGTCCGCCGTCCTGCCGCGCCAGAAGCGCAGCTGCTCGGTGGTCTTGTCGATCGCCCACAGGTCGGCGATGCCGTCCTTGGTGGCGTCGCCCACGGAACCGATCCGCCCGAAGCGGTTGGTGTCGATGCCGGTCTGGATGACCGTCGACGCCGCGCTCGTCGGCGAGGACAGGGCCGACAGGTCGAGGACGACCACGCCGTTCACCGTCCTGGTGCCGATCGGGTACGTGCGGATGCTGCCGTCCGAGATCTTGCGGGTCCACAGCGTGGGCTGGGCCTTGCCGCTCGCCGGGCCCGGGTTGATCAGCTCGTAGCCGGCCCAGTCACCGGTGCCGGAGACCTTGACGGCCTCCGCGTCCAGGCTGTTGATGCCGCTCGAGCGGTACAGCCACAGGTTGCCGTTCTCGACCGCCAGGACGGAGGTCTGCTCCGAGGCGGCGTCGCCGTCGTACTCGCCCAGCGGGGCCTTGAGGGCGCCGAGGGCCAGCACCTGGGTGGTCGCCGACCAGTCGGCGACCCAACCGGCCGGGGCCTGGTCCAGGTAGGTCCCGTCGACGTCGATCCACGCGGTGGGCTTGGCCACCGGCGCGTACGTGCCGAAGGTGCCGTCGCCCTTGTTCGGGTACAGGTAGAGGTTCTTCGCCAGGACGGGGTCGGTCGTGGTCCGCGCGAAGACGTCGTCCACGCCCATCGAGCGCAGCGCGCCGCGGTGGGTGGTCTGGACGTCCTTCCACGTGGTGGGCTGCTCGGGCGTGACCCGCGGGGCCAGGCCCAGCGGGGCGCCCTTCGCCGTGGTCGGGTCGTTGTCCGCGGTCATGACCAGCAGGTTGCCCGCGGCGTCGGGCTTGAGCAGGTCGCCGCGGCCGTCCTTGTTGAGGTCACCGGGGACGGCCGCGCCGGTGGCGGGGTCCCAGGGGGCGTAGAAGGTGTACGGGAAGGGCTGGCTGTAGTTGCCGGCCTTGTCCATCGCCTGGACGAACAGGATGTTGGTGCCCCAGTTGCGCGGGGTGAAGCCGAACTGTCCGCTCGCGGCCTTGATGACCCCGCTGTTGCTCGTGGCGGCTTCGTTGCAGCTCCAGCCGGTGACCGGGGTCGGGTCGTTCGTCCAGCGGATGCAGGCGACGCCGGAGGCGTTGAGGCCGGCGCCCGGGGCGGGGTCGGTGCCGGTGACCGTGAAGGTGCCGGCCTGGCCGACCTTCAGCTTCGGCAGGACGTTCAGCGTGCCGCTGGCCGGGAAGTCGGTCGAGGAGATGCCCACGGCCGGTGCGGTCTTGTCGACGCGGAAGTAGCAGGCGCCGGTGTCCGTGGAGGACAGCCAGCCGTCGGTGACGGAGGCGGTCCAGCCGTACTGGTGGCCGTCGTCGAGGTTGCCGGCCCAGTACTCGACCTCGCCGTAGCTACCGGTGGGGCCGCTCTGCTTCCACTGGTTGAACTGGGCGTTGTTGTCGTCCCAGATGTGGTAGTTCGTGTACAGGGCGTTGTAGCCGATGGGCGACCAGGTGTTGGCCCGCAGCTTGACGTACTGGTTGGCGCCGACCCAGCCCGGGTTGTACCAGGCGTAGCCGCCGCCCGGGGTCACGCAGTCGTTGTAGCTGCCGGTGTCGGCGAAGCCCGGGGTGGGGCTGGTGCGCGGGTACCAGATGGTGGGCGCGATGTCGTAGTTGATGGTGATGGTCGGGTCCGCGCCGAGGTGGTGGCGGTAGTACTTCTCGTACTCGTTGTCGGCGGCGAAGCCCACGGTCCAGTTCGGCCACCGCTCGTTGGCGGCCCGCTGGATCCAGTCCTTCACGTCGTAGTTGATCTGGCCGGTGCCGACGATCGAGGCGGTGCCGACCCTGGTGCAGCCGGCCATGATCGAGCCGGTGCCGCAGGGCTGGTTGTTCCAGGTGGCGCCGCCGGGGATCACGCCGGTGCTCCACAGGCCGATCGGCTTGTTGGTGCCCGGGGCCGAGGCCTGGGTCACCTGGGCCGACAGGGTGGCGCTGGAGATCTGCGCGGTGCCGCGGGAACCGTCGGCGTACAGGACCGACGGGATGCCGATCTGGAAGTACGAGCGGTAGCGGAAGCCGCCCGAACCGGTGCAGTCGGAGTAGCCGCAGTAGCCGACGCCCAGCGTGCTGAGCGTGTTGACGTTGGACGTCGTCGGGTGGTTCTCCTGGACCTGGGCGTTGACCTCGCGGCGGCCGTCCACGCTGACGGTGGGGTCGAGGTACCAGGGGCCCGCGCCCTTGCCGAGCGTCCTGGCGTCGGGCGTCAGGACGATCGCGCCGTCCGTCGCGGCGACGGCCATCCTGGAGACCTTGGCGCCGTCGCCGGGCTGCTCGGCCGAGGAGCGCACGCCCGGGGCGGCGTCGGCGCTCGCGGCGGCGCGCTGGCCGGCCTTGCCCGTGGCCGGCGGGGCGGCGTGGCTGGAGTCCCACTGGAAGGGCGTGGGCGCGTGCATGCGGACCGCGCCGCGGGCGTCCTTCAGCGTGAGGTTGCCGCCCTTGTCGGCGGCGAGCTTCAGACCCTTGGTGGAGACCGGGAAGCGCAGGCTCTTGAGCCGGGCGTCGGCGGCGGCCCCGGCCGACCTGACGACGATGACCTCGCGCCAGCCGCCGTCGCGCAGGGCGGTGACCTTCAGGTCCACGTCGGGCAGCACCGAGGCGTACGTGGCGGTCGCGCCGCGCAGCGTCGGCTTCGGCAGCGCGAAGGGGGCGGTGACCGAGAGCTTCTTGCCGTCGGTGGTGGTGATGGTGGCCAGCGGGCCGGTACCGCCGCCGGACAGCGTCAGCGCGGCGCCGGTGACGGCCGGGGTGACGGTCCCGGCGGGGCCGACGCGCAGGGTGGCGTCGAGGGTCTTCCAGGCTCCGCCGCGCTTGACGCGCACGGGCTGGGCGTGGCTCTTGACGGACAGGCTCCTGCCGTCCGGGTTGGCGACCGTCTCGGTCGACTCCGTGGTCAGCGGAGCGACGGTGACGGGCTTTCGGGTCGCCTTGGCCTTGCGCAGGGCGTCCTGGACGGCCTTGGCGGTGGCGCTCACGGCGGGCTTGCGGGCCTTCGCGGTGGCGGCGGCCCCGGGGGCGGGTGTGGCCGCCCTGCCGAACGGTGAGGCCAGTACGGTGAGTCCGAGGGCGGTCGTCACGGCGACCGCGCTCCTCCCGAACAGGCGGCCCCTGGGTGCTCGAGACGTCCCTGTCCGGCGTCTCGCGGGCATGTCTGACATGCGGTTCTGGTGTCCCCTCCCACAGGCCTGCAGGTCTTTCGAGCAGGCATACGGTCGGGAACGATGCAACGCTGGCTGAAAGTGGTCAAGTTGTGTTGGTGGTGTGTACGCCCTTGTCCGGATTGATGATCAGCGATCGAGGTGCCGATGCCGGTCGGCGCCCCCCGGACCGGATCCGGAGCCGTCGGCGGACGGCCCCTCCGGCCGACCGGTCCAGGTCAGCGCGCCGGTGCCGAGGGCCAGTCGGGCGCGCGGACGCATCGGGTCGTCGGGGCCGCGTCGGGAGAGCAGGACGACCTCGTTGACCTGTGCGTTCATGACACCGAGGTGGGCGGCACAGTCGGCCGCCAGGGGGCGCGGGTGGCGGGTCCGCCCCAGCGAGAGGTGCGGGGTGAACCGCTCGTGGCGGTCCCGGCATCGGGGGAAGGGCTCGGCCAGCGCCTCGTACAGGCGCACCCACGGACCCGGGCCGGCTGCAGCGGGATCCAGCCACACGGTGGCGTACGCGTGGTGGCGGAAGTAGCGCACTCCGGCGAGACGGACGTCGAACGGCCGCTGGGTGGCAGCGGCGGCGGCGAGCAGCGGCGCGGCGGCCGCGAAATCGGCCTCGGGGACGAAGCCGAAGACGAGGTTGACGTGCGGGGGCCAGCGGCGGACCTGGGGGTCGTGGACCTCGCGGATGCGCTGCACGGGGCCCCACAGCCGGTCCGGCGGCAGCCAGGCCACGGCCGTGCGCGCGGTGGGGTCGACATCGAGCCGTCCGGCCGCGCCGGGCTCGGCGCCGCGCGACCCGGGGCACGGGCTTGCGGTGTCCACACTCCATGATGGCGCGCCGTCACCGACGCCCGCGCGGGGCGACGACCCGACCGGTCCGACCCCGGTCGATCCCACCCCGTCGATCCGGCCCGTGCCGGCCCGACCCGGTCAGTCCTCCCGCGCGGCACCGTCGACGAGCGGCTCGCCTGAGGACCACGCGTGCCGCACGGACCACCGCCCGCCGCGGCCGAGCGGACTCGGGAGCGGCGGGCGGGGCGGGCGACGAGGGCGTGCGGTGGGGCGGGGCGAGCGGGCGCGGCCGGTCAGGGCTTGACGGCTATGCGGCCCTCGTCCATGCGGGTCAGCAGGAGGCGGGCGCCGGTCTCCTCCAGGAACTCGTCGACCGCCTGGCGCGAGCCCTGCCAGTACCCGTAGTCGTCCAGCAGCAGGACGCCGCCGGGGACGAGGCGGTCGTACAGGTGGACCAGCTCGTGCTTGGTCGAGGTGTACCAGTCGGTGTCCAGGCGCAGGATCGCGATCTGCTCCGGGGCCTGCTCGGGGATGGTGTCCTCGACCTTGCCCTGCACGTAGTGGAGCCGCTGCGCCGGGTAGTCGATGCGCGAGAAGCCGTCCTGGACGTCGTCGAGGGTGGCCAGTGCCCAGATCGGGCGGTCCTTGCCCTGGGCGGCGAGCAGCTGGGCGGCGCTGGCCCCGTCGACGCGCTTGTCCTCGTCGGTGGGCTCGGTCATCCCCTCGAACGTGTCGAAGAGGTACAGCTCGCGGTCGGTGACGTCGAGCGAGAGCAGCGTGCGGGCCACTGCCTGCATGCTGCCGCCGCGCCAGACGCCGCATTCCACGATCGCGCCGGGCAACTCGTGCCGGGTGACGTAACGCACGGACTGGACAAGGGCGTTCAGACGCTCGATGGACGTCATCGTCCACGGCTTCACCGCGGTGATGATCTCCTTGGCCCCGTCGTCGTAGTCCGCCGGGAACTTCAGGCCGGCCGGCTTGGGAGCCGGCTTGGCCACTGGCTTCGGGGCCTCGGTCACCTTGTGGGCACTCCGGGCCTTGCGCAGCTCATAGCCAGTGAGCTGCCCCATCAGCTGGTTCACACTGTTACGCCAGGTCATGCTCCCCGAGCGTACGTGCGGTTCCGCGCCCTGTCTGCCGTTCTGCTCGAGATCGACTCGGTCCAACTCCCCGCCCCCGCATTCGACATGGATCCGGCAGTCGACCGCGGGGGGCGCCCCCCGCCCCGGCGCGCGTCCGCCGACTCACCGTCGGTCACGGACCCGCCGGACGGCACTCGGAGGCCGGCGCCGCGACGAACGTGAGAACTCGCACATTTTTGTCCGTTTTGATGCTTTTTGGCGCATGCTGGTTCGCGGTCTGGTGGCGCTCCGGGGACGGCTCGCGCCCGCCCGCCGGGCCCCCATCGTTCTGTCGACGCACCAGGAGAGACATGCGACCCGCACGCCGCTTGATGAGCAACTGGCGCACCGCCCTGCCCCTGGCGGGCGGAGCCGCCGTCCTCGGATTCGGCGGCCTGTACGGCGCCGGCCTGCTGATGGCCGGCAACGCCATAGCGGACGGCACGCACGTCCGGGGCGTCGACATAGGCGGCATGAACCGCACCGAGGCCAGCGCCGCGCTCGAGCGCGGCCTCGGGAAGGCCGCCGTGGCACCCCTCAGCCTGCGCATCGGCGACCGCACCGAGCAGATCTCCCCCGCCGCGTTCGGCCTCTCCTTCGATCCCGATGCCACCGCCCGGAGCGCCGAGCCGGCCGGGAACGGCCCCTTCGACGTGATCGGCCGCCTCTTCACCGGCGGCGAGGACCGCGAGGTCGAGCCGGTGGTCCGGATGGACGACACGGCGACCAGGGCCACCGTGGAGCGCCTGTCCGACGCCGGCCCGGAGCCCCGCAACGGCTCGATCGCCTTCGCGGCCGGCGCGCCCCGCGTCACCGCCCCGGTCACCGGCGTCACCGTACGCGACGGTCAGGTGGCACAGGTCGTGCGCGCGGCCTACCTGAGCCCGCGGACCGCCCCCGTCGCGCTCCCCGTGAACCAGACGCCGCCGGCCGCGGACGCCGGGGAGACCGAGCGGGCGCTCCGCGAGATCGCCCGGCCCGCGATGTCCGGGCGGGTGGTCCTGAAGGTCGCCGGCACGAGCTCGTCGATCTCCCTCTCCCCCGAGGTGATCGGGAAGCACCTGACGGTCGAGGCCGACGCCCAGGGCCGCCTCGTGCCGAAGCTGGACGCGAAGGGCCTGCTGGCCGACCCCTCGGTCACGCGTCAGCTGGCCGCCGTCGGACCGGGCCCGAGCGCCGGCTTCCGCGTCGACTCCGCGGGCCGTGCCGTCGTCACCGAGGAGGGCCGCGCCGGCACCGTCCACGTGACCGCGGAGCAGCTGCGCGCCGCCGTCGTGCCGCTGCTGACGCGCACCGGCGCCGAGGCCCGCACCGGGCGGCTGGACGCCACGGTCGTGTCGCCGCGCATGACGGTGGCGGAGGCCGAGGCCCTGGGGATCAAGGAGCGGATGTCCTCCTTCACGGTGCACTTCCCGCCCGCCCCGTACCGGATCACCAACATCCACCGCGCGGTGGAGCTGATCAACGGCTCGGTCGTCCGCCCCGGTGAGACGTGGAGCTTCAACAACACCGTCGGCGAGCGGACGAAGGAGCACGGCTTCGTCGACGGCATCATGATCAACGACGGTCAGTACACGAAGTCCCCCGGCGGCGGTGTCTCGGCGGTCGCGACGACCATGTACAACGCGGTGTTCTTCGCCGGCGTCCACCCGGTCGAGCACGGGGCGCACTCGTTCTACATCGAGCGCTACCCCGAGGGCCGCGAGGCCACGGTCGCCTGGGGCACCCTCGACCTGCGCTGGAAGAACGACTCCGGCCACCCGATCTACGTCAAGGCCGAGTCCACGGACTCCTCCGTGACCATCAGCCTGCTGGGCACGAAGAAGTACGACGAGGTCCGCGCCACCAAGGGCCCCCGCGAGAACGTCGTGCCGCCGGGCAAGCGCACCGGCACGCTGCCGGACTGCGAGGTGCAGACCCCGCTGGAGGGCTTCGACGTGAACGTCGGCCGGGTCTTCCTCAAGGGCGGTGAGGAGGTCGGGCGCGAGACCTTCCGCACGCACTACACCCCGCGTGACGAGGTCACCTGCACGCCCGCCACCCCGTCCGGGTCGCCCACGCCCGGCACCGGGGCGACGGGTACGCCCCCGGCGCCCGCCCCCGCGGCGGCCGGCGCGGCCGGTACGACGACGGCGGCGGCCCCGGCCGCCCGCTGACCCGCTGACCCTCTCACCCGGCGCGGCCCCTCGGCGCGTCGTGTCCACCCCCGCCCGACCCACCGGGGTCGGCACGACCTGTCACAGGGCCGCGGCCCGCCGGACGGCGTCGAGCGTGCGGGCCACGTCCCCGTCGGTCGTGGACCAGTTGCTGACCGAGATCCGCAGGACGCGGCGGCCGTGCCAGGTGGATCCGCTGATCCAGGCCGTCCCGTCGTCGAGCAGCCGGGCCACCACCCGGTCCGTGGCCGCGTCGTCGCCGAAGGCCGCGCACACCTGCGTGAACACCACGTCGTTGAGGACGGTGGCGCCCTCGATCCCGGCGATGCCGGTGGCGAAGGTGCGGGCGTGCCGGCACAGCCGGTCGACCAGGCCGGCCACGCCGGAGCGGCCGAACGCCCTGAGCGCGGCCCAGACGGGGAAGGCCCGGCCCCGCCGGGAGAGCTCGGGGACCTTGTCGATCGGGTCGCCGTGCTCGTGGTGGATGAGGTAGTCGCCGCGCAGACCCACGGCGGCCCGGAGCGCGGCCGGATCCCGCACCACGGCCAGGCCGCAGTCGTAGGGGACGTTCAGGGTCTTGTGGGCGTCGGTCGCCCAGGAGTCGGCTTCCGCGCAGCCCGCGGTGAGGTGGGCGTACTCCGGCGAGGCGGCGGCCCACAGGCCGAAGGCGCCGTCCACGTGCACCCACGCGCCGGCCCCGCGGGCCGCGGAGATCGCCTCGGCGAAGGGGTCGAAGGCGCCGGAGTGGATGTCCCCCGCCTGCAGGACCACGATCGTGGGCCGGCCGTCGGCCGGCGCGAGGGCGGCGCGCAGGGCCTCGGACCGGATCCGGCCCTGGTCGTCCGCCGGCACGAGCTCGGGCAGGCCCAGGCCCAGGTAGCGCAGCGCCAGGTCGACGGCCATGTGCCGGTCGGCACCCGCCAGGACCCGTACGGCCGGGCCGCCGGTGAGCCCGTCGCGGGCGACGTCCCGGCCGGCCTGTCGCAGCACGGTGTCGCGCGCGGCGGCGAGGCAGGTGAAGTTGGCCATCGTGGCGCCGGTGGTGAACCCGACGGCGCTGCCGCCCGGCAGGCCGAGGAGGTCCAGGAGCCAGCTGCCGGCGATGTCCTCGACCGCCGCGTACGCGGGCGAGACGGCCCGCATGACGCTGTTCTGGTCCCAGGCGCTGACCAGCCAGTCCGCGGCCAGCGCGGCCGGTTCGGTGCCCCCGACCACGAACCCGTAGAAGCGGCCGCAGGGGAAGGCGGTGAGTCCCGGCTCGCAGGCCGTGGCCAGCAGGTCGACGACCTGGTCGGGCGCGGTGGGACCGTCGGGGAGGTCCGGGCCGAGGGCGCGCACGACCTCGTCGACCGCGGCGCGGGCCGGGACCTCGCGGTCGGACAGGCTCGCAAGCCAGCGGACGGCGTGTCGGTGCGCCTTCTGGAGCGCCGCCTCGCGGTCGTCCACACCTCGGACTATGGGACCGCCCCCGCCGCCCCGCAAGCCAGGGGCTCGCGCGGGCGCGGGGGCCGGGCCGCGTCCGGTCTTCCCGCCGGGCTCAGTTCGCGGAGCGGGCCGTCCCGCCGGTGAGGTGGTCGGGGTGCAGCAGCTCGGCCAGCCGGTCGGCGGGGAGGAGGCCCCGCTCCAGGACGAGCTCGGCGACGCCGCGGTTGCCGCGCAGGGCCTCCTGGGCCAGCGCGGTGGCGGCCGTGTAGCCGATGTGCGGGTTGAGCGCGGTGGCCAGGCCGATGGAGTTCTCTACGCCGGCACGGAGCACGTCGACGTTGGCGGTGATGCCGGTGACGCAGCGCTCGGCGAGCGTCAGGCAGGCCGCGCGCAGCGAGGCGATGCTCTTGGACAGGGCGTGCAGGATGACCGGCTCGAAGGCGTTGAGCTGGAGCTGCCCCGCCTCGGCGGCCATGGTGACGGTCATGTCGTTGCCGATGACCTCGAAGGCCACCTGGTTGACCACCTCGGGGATCACGGGGTTGACCTTGCCCGGCATGATGCTCGAACCGGCCTGCACCGGCGGGAGGTTGATCTCGCCGAGGCCGGCCCGCGGGCCGGAGGAGAGCAGGCGCAGGTCGTTGCAGGTCTTCGACAGCTTGACGGCGATGCGCTTGAGGACGCCGGACAGCTGGACGAAGGCGCCGCAGTCCTGGGTGGCCTCCACCAGGTTCGCGGCGGTGGCCAGCGGCAGCCCGGTGATCTCGGCCAGGGCGCCGCGGGCGGTCTCGGCGTACCCGGCGGGGGCGTTGAGGCCCGTGCCGATGGCGGTGGCGCCGAGGTTGATCTCGTGGAGCAGCGCGACGGCCTCGGCGAGGCGGGTGCGGTCCTCCTCCAGCATGACGGCGTACGTGGAGAACTCCTGGCCCAGGGTCATGGGCACGGCGTCCTGGAGCTGCGTCCGGCCCATCTTGACGACGTCGGAGAACTCCGCGGCCTTGGTGGCGAACGCGCCCTCCAGGACCGCCATGGCCTCGACGAGCCCGCGGGCGGCGGAGATCGTCGCCACCCGCAGGGCGGTGGGGTAGACGTCGTTGGTGGACTGGCTGAGGTTGACGTCCTCGTTGGGGTGCAGGTGGGCGTACTCGCCCTTGGCGTGGCCGAGGAGTTCGAGGGCGCGGTTGGCGACGACCTCGTTGGCGTTCATGTTGGTGGAGGTGCCGGCGCCGCCCTGGACGACGTCGACGACGAACTCCTCGTGCAGCGCGCCGGCCCGGATCTCGCGGCAGGCGGCGACGATGGCCCCGGCCTTCGGTTCGGGGAGCAGGCCGTGCCGCTCGTTGGCGACGGCGGCGGACTCCTTCACGGCGGCCAGGGCCTCGATCAGGTGCGGGTAGGCGGAGATCGGGATGCCGGTGATGGGGAAGTTCTCGGTGGCGCGCAGGGTGTGGATGCCCCAGTAGGCGTCCGCGGGGACGTCGCGGTCGCCGAGGAGGTCGTGCTCGCGGCGGGTGGCCAGAGCGGGGTCGGCGACGATGACGGTCCCGGCCGCGGGGGCGGTGCCGAGCGCGGGGTCGGCGTCGGCGGGCGCGGTCGCGGGGGCCGGCGTCGTCACGGTGGCCGGCGGGGTCGCGGTGGCGGCCGGGTCCTCGGGCGCCATCAGCAGCCGGGTCGCGAGGGCCGCGCGGCGCTCCGCGTCGGACGGCTCGGCGAGCAGGGCGGCGAGCAGCACGATCCGCGCCTGCCCGGCGCGCAGGGTGCCGGTCAGGTGGGCGCCGGCGGCCGCGAGGTCGACGGCGCCGCCGCCGGTGTACACGGCGGCGACCGGACCGGAGGGCACGCGGGTGGTGACGGCCACCGGCACGCCGGCGGCGACCGCGGCGGCCACGGCGTCGACGATCTCGGGGGTGGCGTTGCCCGCTCCGGTGCCGACCAGCACCAGGCCGCGGGCGCCGGCGGCGAGGGCCGCGCGCAGCAGCACCGGGTCGCCGTCGCTGTGGTGGGTCAGGACGTCCACCCGCGGCAGCGCGGCGGCCCCGTCCGCGGCCGCCGCCGGGGCGGTGTCGGAGGCGGTACGGGCCGCCGCCGGCAGGGCGAGCGGCGCGGGCCGGACCGGGCGGCGGCGGACGGCGACCCCGCCGAAACCGACCTTGCCGAGCGGCTCCCCCGAGGGGTCGGCGAACGCGTCGGCGGCCAGGGTCTGGACCTTCACGGTGCCGCGGGCCGCGTGGACGAGGCCGTCGAAGACCACGAGGACGCCGAGGTCCCGTACCGAGGCGGCCACCCGCAGCGCGTCGCACAGGTTGCCCGGGCCGTCGCCGTTGGCGGCGTCGAAGGGCAGCTGGGCGCCGGTGAGGACCACGGGGCGCGGGTCGTGGTGGTGGAGGTCGAGCAGCAGGGCCGTCTCCTCCAGCGTGTCGGTGCCGTGGGTGACGACGATGCCCGCGACGTCCGGGTCGGCGAGGGTCTCGTGGACCGTGCGCAGCAGCTCGAGCTGGTGTCGCGTGGTCATCCGGGAGCTGTTGACCCGGAACAGGTCGACGACCTCGACGGCGACGTCCTCGGGCAGGGCGGCCCCGGCCAGCACGTCGTCGCCGGAGGCGTCGGCGGCGTAGCCCGTGCCCTGCCAGCGGCTGGCGATGGTGCCGCCCGTCGATATGAGCACGATGCGGCGGGTGCGGGGGGCGGCGCTGGCGCGGGTCATGGGTGCCTGCCTCACGGGGCGTGGTGTCGTACGGGGGCGGGGCGGCGGGGGCGACCGGGCGCCCGGGAGGCGCGCGGTCGGCCGGGTACGCGGCCACCGGGGCGCAACGATAGGGCAGGAGCCGTGCAACGCGATTGCGAAGTTGGCGGCATCCTGACCGTTTCCGTCGCACATAATTGCGTCATGGACCGGATCGACCGCCACATCCTGCGCGAGCTCCAGAACGACGGCCGCCTGACGAACCTGGAGCTGGCCCAGCGCGTCGGCCTGAGCGCCTCCGCCTGCATGCGCCGGGTCCGCCAGCTGGAGCAGGACGGGGTGATCCAGGGCTACCGGGCGGTGGTCGACCCGGGGGCGGTCGGCCGCGGTTTCGAGGTGCTGGTGTCGATCGAGGTCCGGCGCGACCGGGAGACGGTCGAGGCCTTCGAGGCGGCGCTGCGGGACATCCCGGACGTGATCGAGGCCTACCGGTTGTTCGGCAGCCCGGGGTGCCTGCTGCGCATCGCCGTCGAGGACCTCGCCGCGTACGAGCAGCTGTGGATCGAGCGGCTCACGGCCCTGGCCGGGGTCACCGAGGTCAACTCGCAGATCATCATGAAACGGATCAAGGAGCCGAAGGGGCTGCCGATCGCGCGCTGAGCCGGGCGGACGGCGCCGGCGTCCCGGGGAGCACCCGGTGGACACCGGCCCCCCGCCCCCCGCCTCCCGGACGCCGACGCCGTCGCCGGCGGGTCAGAACAGCGCCGTGACGTCCTCGCCCCAGGCGGCGAGGGTGTCGAGGGCGCGCCAGCGGTGCGGGTGCTCGCCGTGGGCGAGGGTGAGGACCTGGGCGCGCACGGCGGGGATCCGCTCGGCCAGCGCCGGCAGCCGCAGCAGCGGCAGGACGGCGGCGAGGGCCGCCCCGCGGACCTCGGCCGTGTCCGCGGCGAGGAGCGGGTGCACGGCGTCGTAGAGCTCGGGGGCGAGGTCGAGGACGGCCTCCAGGTTCTCGGCGTCCCCGTAGGGCCGGTCACGCTGCGCGAGCGCCTCCGCGATCGAGTCCCCGAGCCAGTTCAACAGGCCCACCCGCAGCGGGAACGGGGCCTGCGGTCCGAGCCGGGCCTCCTCCACCGGATCGCGGTCGGTGACCAGCGCCCGGGTGCGCGGGTCCCGCAGGACCGCGGCCACGAACCGGGTGGCCGGCGCGTTCGCGGTGTAGAACACCTGCTGCCGGGAGAGGGCCTCGAACACGCTCCGGAGGGCGTGGCCCTGCTCGCGCGGGTCGTCGTCCAGCAGTCCGCGGAGGATCACCGGCATCTCCGGCGCCACGTCCGGGCAGCAGTGGTCCACCGCGTGCCAGTCGGTGCGCAGCAGCAGGTCGTCGACGTCCACCCGGACGTCGAGCGGGCAGGTCCCACCCGCCGCTCCGGTGTCCGTGCCCCGGGTGTGGTCGTCGCCGCGCTGGTCACTCGTCGTATCCATCGGGTCAGTGTGGCAGCCGCCGCTGACAGCGGGTGCGGCCATGTCGGCTGCCGGCGGCCCCCGCTGTCCGACCGTCAGGCGCCGTGGGCCGCCGTCGCCGGCCGGCCTTCCGGTGCCGTCACCCGTCGCCGGCCGACCGCCGACCAGGGCTTCAGAACGTGTCGTAGCGCAGCAGGAGGCCGAAGGCCTCGGACGGCGTGGTGCCGAGCGCGGCGGCCACCGACTCCGTCGAGGCGCCGCTGTCGTGGACCGCCTCGGCCGCCTCGTCCGCCGCCTCCGCGATGATCCGCCGCAGGATCCCGACCGCCCGCAGCGCGGCCAGCGGGGCGTCCGCCACGACGTCCCCGAGCTCGTCGGAGAGGTCGAGGAGGAGTCCGGCCAGCGGCTCGGGCAAGGGCACCACCGTCTCGCGGACGACCGAGAGGTGGGCGTTCCAGTCCGCCAACGGACCCGACAGGTCGACGCGGTGTTCCTCCGGCGGCCCGTCGCCCAGGGCCCGCCGGTCCAGGGGGTACTCCGCGGCCCCGCGCCAGCCGCACGCGCAGGCCGCCCGCAGGGCACGGGCCCTGGGGCTGCCGTGCTGTCCGTCGTACGCCGTCCAGTGCGTCGTCGGGTACCCCTCCGGACCGCTGCCGGCGTCGACGTACACGGGGTCGGGTTCGGTGCCGTCGGCGAGCAGGACCCCCGCCGTCCCGGCGTGCGCGTCGCCGAACTCCACCGTCGTCCAGTCCCATTCCTGCACCACCGTGCCGCCCCTCTCGCCTCCGCGCGGGCCCCCGGGCCCCCCGCAGCAAGACTGCCCCGCCGGGGCCCCGCTCGCACCGGCGCGGGCCCGACGTGCGGGCCGGTGGGGTGGGATCCCGCCACGGTGCCGTCCGGGGTCGTGAAGCGGGCCGGACAACGGGGTCGAACCCCTGGTCGGACCTGGTCGGGCTGTTGGCCGGACGACTGTTCGAACCCTCTTCGCGGGCCTCGGGCCGGTGGCCGGGGCGGCGGGGCGGCCAGCGACGGAAAGCACCGTTCCGGTCCGGTTCGGCCCTCCCACCAGCGGGCATGGGGTGGGGAGTTCCCCGTGTGCGGCCGCGGATCCCGCTGCCCGCACCCGAGTTGGAAGGGCTCGCCGATGACCGCTGCGACGAGCGTGCTCCCCGCCGCACTGGCGCTGGCACTGCTGGCCTCCGTCCCGCTGACCGCCACGGCCGATCCCCCCTACGACGGGCAACCACGGCACGGGAGCGCCCTGTTCGGCGTACGCGCCCCCGGCCGTGCCGCCGCCCAGGAGTTCACCACCGCGGGCGGGCGCGTCACGCGGGTCAGCGTGTACCTGGGCAGCGGGGCCGCGACCGGGCGGCTGCGGGCCGAGATCCGCCGGACCAGGGACGACGCCTCGTCGGCCGTGGCGTCCGCGAGCGTCGACCTGGCGGCGCTGGGCGGGGCGGGCGCGGGCTGGGTCGAGTTCCCCGTACGCGCCGACCTCGTGCCCGGCCGGACGTACCACCTCCACCTGCAGGCGGTCACCCGCGCCCCCGGTCCCGTGGCGTGGTACGGCACACCCGGACCGGTGCGGGGCTCGCTGACCAGCTGGAACTACGACGAGCCGTACTGGGGCGGCTGGCATCCGTACACCTCCCGGCTCGCCTTCCACGTGAACCCCGCCGGTGGCGAGCGGTGCGGCGAGACGGAGCCCTGCTACGTTCCGGCCGCCGCGCTCGCCGCGCGCACCGCCGGGCTCCTGACCGACGGGAAGGCCGTCGAAGCGGTGGCGCCGTCCTTCGCGGTGGGCGCCGCGTACGTCGAGGGGAGCAGCGTGCTGCGGCTGCCGTCGGGACGGTGGCGCCACCTGCGCGCGGGCGCCGCCGCCTCGTCCGTGGTGCCGGCCGACGACCCCGGCGCCCGGGCCGCGATCGCGGAGAGCCGGCGCTGGTCGGCCGCCGGCCGGGTGCCGGGGGCCACCGCGGAGCAGCGGGCGGCGGTGCGACGCGCGCTGCTGTCGATGCGGGCGCTGCTGCGGCCGAACGGCGCGTTCGCCGCCGCCTGGGCGCCGGCCTGGGCGTACTCGTGGCCCCGGGACGGTGCCTTCGCGGCTGCGGCCTTCGCGGCGACGGGCCACGACGAGGAGGCGTACCGGATCCTGCGGTACGACGCCCGCACCCAGCGGGCTGACGGCACCTGGGACGCCCGGACCCGGCTGGACGGCAACGGGCCCCCGGACGGCCGGACGTGGCAGCTGGACGCCAACGGGTGGGTGCCGTGGGCGACCTGGCAGTGGTACCGGTACGCGGCGCCGGACCGGCGGGACGACCGGCTGCGCGCGCTGTACCCGATGGTGCGGGCGGCTGCCGACCGCACCGCCCGCACGCTGGGGCCGGACGGGCTGCCGCCGGCCTCCCCCGACTACTGGGAACTGGACGCCGACGCCCCCACCATCGGGACCGCGGCGCCGCTGCTCGCGGGGCTGAACGCGGCGGCCGACCTGGCCGTCCGGCTGGGCCGGGAGGCGGACGGGGAGCGCTGGGCCGCCGCGGCGCGGCGGCTGTCACGGGGCATCGCCGGTTCCTTCGCGCCGCGCGGCTATCCGCGGACGGCGGACGGGCGGCACGGCCGGGACAGTGCGGCGGCCTTCATGGCGCCGCCGTTCAACGCGGCGCCCGCGGGGCTGCGGGGCGCGCTGGACTCCACGTACCGGGCACTGGTGCTGCCGAACGGCGGGCTCTCGCCGGGCGACGATCCGGGGCACGACTGGGGCCCGTACGCCTGGACCGCCAGCACGTCCTTCTTCGCGGTGGCGTGGGCGCACCTGGGCGACGGGGCGAAGGCGGACCGGGTGCTGCGGTGGGTGCTGTCCCACCGCAACGGGCTCGGCGAACTGCCCGAGACCGTGAACGGCTCCGGGCGGCCCTCTTCGGTGGCCCCGCTGGGCTGGACCGACGCCCTGGTGGTCCTCGCCGCGAGCGCCCGCGAGGGACGCCCGCTGCCGACGCCGCCGCTGCCGTCCGCTTCGTGAGGGGACCGCGGGCCCGCTGCCGCGGGGCCGTTCAGAACTCGGAGTTGGCGAACCAGAGGTCGAGGAGGCCGGCGTCCCCGCCGGTGGTGACCGTGTCGGCGCCGCGGTCGAGGCGGCCGTAGAGGAGCAGGAGCAGGTCCCCGGCGGTGGCCGCCCGTACGGTCGCGTCGGCGGCCCGGGTGGAGTCGCCGACCGGGCCGAACCCGTCGGGGCGCAGCTCCACCAGCCACGCGCCGCCGGGGGCGCCGGGAGCGCCGTACGAGAACCCGATGGTCCGACCGGGGCCGCGCAGGTGGGCCACCTTCGGTGCGAAGGGCGTGGCGAAGGGCAGGTTGACCAGGAACTCGTCGACGCCGTCGTGGGCCAGGGCGGGATCCAGCGCGGAGGGCAGACCCACCGCCCGCTCCGCGTCGACGCGGTGCAGCAGCGTCTCGAAGCACATCCGGCGCGCCCAGAACCGGGCGTGGCCGTCGGCGCCCCACACCCACATGGGCTCGTCCGGGCCGGTCGCGGCGAAGGCCTCGGCCGCCACCTCCGCGCCGGCCGCCAGCCACTCGGCGTACCCGCTCTCCTCCGCGGGCAGCCGCAGGTCCACGTCACGGCTGGTCGGCCGCTCCTGCACGCGCCGGGTCAGCAGCACGGAGAACCACCGCTGGACGGCCCCGACGTGCCGGGTCAGGTCCAGCAGCGTCCACCCCGGGCAGTCCGGCACGGCCGCGGCGAGGTCGGCCCCCTCGATGACGTCCGCGAAGCGGCGGGTCTCCGCCGCCACGGCGGCGCGGTGGTCGGGCTGACCGACGGTGTCCATGCTGTGCACCCTTCCTCGTGGAACGCCTCCCCTTTCTACCCCAGCACCCGGCGGGCCCCGCCCGGGGGGTGAGCTGCCCCGCGCGGGGACGCGCGACCGCGCGTCCCCCTGGAAGGGCCCGTCCCGGCGGCATCCAGCGGCCCCACGAACCGGAGCTGATGAGGGAGGCGGCCGGCAGCCTGAGCATCCACGGGCCCGACTGGGACGACATCGCCGCCGGTCTCGAACGGCGGGCCGACGGCCTGGACGCCGCGGCCCTCGTCCGGCCGGATCGCACGACGTGAGCCGGGGCGGGTCCGGTCCGCTCAGCGGCGGCGGGTGAGGGCGGCGGGGGCGCCAGCCGACTGGGCCCCTTCCGACTCGAGCGTGATGCGGTCCGTGCCGGCCATGGTCACGACGTACTGGTTCCCCTGCGGGCAGGTCAGGAGCGGCGAGCGGTCGGTGGGGTGGCTCGTGACGGCGGTGAGGACGGCGGTGCGGTCGTTGATCTGGACCAGTTTGAGGGCTTCGGTGCATCCCAGGTTCCGGCCCGTGCCGATCTCGCGGAGGTCGCTGACCTGACTGCCCACCAGCTCGCCCACCGCGCCGGTGCGGAAGGTGACGGTGACCTTGAAGTCCTGCGTCCTGGCCCGGGAGATGCCGTCGGCGTCGGGCGTCCCGGGCCCCACTCCGGTCCAGGTGCCGATCCAGGACGCGGGGAGGGACTTCGCGGCGGCCGTCGCCGGGGTGGTGGCGGGGGCGGTCGTCGGCGAGTGCGCGGCGGTGGGGGGCGCGGCCTTGTCGCCCCGGTCGTCGCCACCCGGGTCGTCGGCGTTCCCCGTGTACCGGATCAGCAGGGTGACGGCGGTGGCGAGGACGGCCACGCCGACGGCCGCGGTGATCGCCCTGGACCGGCGGCCGGCTCCGTGCGCGGCGGCCCCGACGGGCGCGGTCCCGGCCGGCGCGGTCCCGGCCGGCGTGCTTCCGGCCGGCGTGCTTCCGTACGGGCCGGACGCCGGCGGGGCTCCGTACGGGCCGCCCGGGGGCGGGGTCCCGTACGGGTTCGGCGCGGGCGGAGCCGCGCCGTAGGGCGTGGGCGTGGCCGGGACCGCTCCGTAGGGCGTGGGCGTCGACGGGGCGGCGCTGCCGGCCGGGGCGTACGGGCCGGGGGCGGGTGGCGTCGTCGTGGCGGCCGGGGGCTGCGGGTCGGTGGCGGCGAGGCGGGTGCGGAGGTCCGCCTCCCGGCGGGCGGTCTCCGCGAGCAGGGCCGCGGGCGCCGCGCCCGCCCAGTCCGGCCCGTCGGCGGTGAGCCGGGCCCGGACCTCCTCGGCGGTCGGGCGCAGCTCGGGGTCCTTGGCGAGGCAGTCCGCGACCAGGGGCGCGAGCGATCCGGGCACGCCGTCGAGGACGGGCTCGTCGTGGACGATCCGGTAGAGGAGGGCCGGCAGACCCGGCTCCTCCCCGGGGCCCAGGAACGGGCCCCGGCCGGTCGCCGCGTACACGAGCACCGCGGCCAGCGAGAACACGTCGGCCGGTGCCCCCGCGACGGCGCCGGTCGCCTGTTCGGGGGCGAGGTAGCCCGGGGTGCCGATGACGGTGCCCGTCCGGGTGCGGCGCGCGTCGCGGACGGCGCGGGCGATGCCGAAGTCGATGAGGAAGGGCCGTTCGGGGCCCAGCAGGACGTTGGCCGGCTTGATGTCGCGGTGCACCACGCCGACCCCGTCGACGGCCACGAGGGCGGCCGCCAGCTCGAAGGCCAGGCGGTGCAGGGCCGGCTCGGGCAGCGGTCCGTCCCGGCGCACCCAGTCGGCCAGCGAGGGTGCGGCGACGTACTCGGTGGCCAGCCACTGGGGGGTCGCGCCGGGCGGGCTGAAGTCCACCACGGAGACCGTCCACGGGGAACGCACCCGGTCGTTGGTGGTGATCTCCCGTGCGAAGCGCTCGGCGAACCCGGGTTCCAGGCTCAGCTCGCGGTGCACGGTCTTGAGGGCCAGTGGACGACCGGACGTGGTCCGGGCCAGGAACACCTCCCCCATCCCGCCCTCGCCGAGCCGTGCCAGCAGGCGGTACCCGCCGATGTCGGTCGGGTCACCGGGCCGCAGAGACTCCACCGACCGCCCCCTGTCCTCGTGTTCGCGCCCGCGTCGTACGGGGCCCCCTGCGGTCACCCTAAGGGACGCGGGCGCCGTGACGGCGGTGTGTGGAGGGCGGCTGGAGGGGCGGTTGGAGGGGCGGTTGGAGGGGCGGTTCGGTCCCGGCGCGGGGCGGACGGGGTCCCGGTATTTCCGCGCCGCGCCGGGAGCCCCCTGGACTAGGGTGAGCGCCGGCCCGTGACCAGGGCCCTTTCCAACGGGGGACGATCTGCGTGGACGCCATAGTGTTCAACCTGACCACGGCGGCACTGATGGTGCTGACCTTCAGGGCCGGGGTGCACCTGATCGGCGAGGACACGGTACGGCGGCGTCCGGTGCCCTGGGTGGCGGTCGGTCTGACCGTGGTGGCCGTCGGGGCGGTCGTGGTCCAGCTGTGCTGGGCCGGGGCGATGGACGCGATGGACGCCGATCCGCGCAGGAGCGGCTGGTGGCGTGTGGTGACGGCCGTGTTCATGCAGAACGGCGGACTGTTCGGGGCGCTGTGGAACATCATCACGCTCGCCGTGGTCGGGGCGCTGGCGGAGTGGTTCTGGGGCGGCCCGGTGGCGGTGGCCCTGTTCGCCGCGGGCGTCCTGCTGCCGCAGCGGATCGACGCGCTGTTCGGTGAGACCGCGCCCACGACCGATCCGCGGAACTTCGCGGGCAGTTCGGGTGCGACGTACTTCCTGGGCGCGACCCTCGCGGCGGCGTTGCTGCTGACCGCGACGGGGACGAGGTTCCGGCTGCTGGCGGTCGCGGTCCCGGCCGCGGGCCTGGCGCTGTGGGTGGCCCAGGACAACGGGCACGGCCTGGTGGCGTGCTACGGCTTCGTCCTGGGCGCCGCCGCCCTGCCGTTGGCCCGCCGCCTGCCGCGGCCGCCGGCCCCGGAGGCCGCGTACGCCTCCTCCGAGCGGGTGGCACGGGCCCGCGACCACGCCTCCCGGAGCCGGTGACGGCGTTGTGCCGGGTGGGTAGTTGACCCGCGGGCCGGGGTGGTCCGGGCCCGGTACGAGGGAGGAGGCCGCGATGGGCGGCGAAGAGGCGAACGACGGGACCGGCGGCGGCACGGGTGTCGGCGGCTGGGACTCGGTGGGACCGGAGGCGAGCGGGCGGCCGGACGGCGGACCGGCGAACGGTGGCACGGCGGGCGGTGGCACGGCGGGCGGTGGCACGGCGGCGGAGCCGCCGGCGACGGTGTCGGCGGCCGAGCTGTTCGACGGGCTGGGCATCGCGTACGAGCAGGCCTTCGGCGAGCTCCCGGGCCAGCTGGCGGCGGTCGACTGGCTGACGGCACGGCTGGGTGCGGGTGCCCGGGTGCTGGACGTCGGCAGCGGCACCGGGCGGCCGGTGGCCGACCTGCTGGCCCGGGCCGGCTGCGAGGTGACCGGCATCGACGTGTCGGGCGAGATGGTCGGGCTGGCCCGCGAGCAGGTACCGGGGGCCCGGTTCGAGCAGTGCGACGTGCGGGAGTTCAGCGCGGCGGACGGGAGCTTCGACGCGGTCTGCGCGTTCTTCCCGCTGCTGATGATGAGCCGGGCGGAGGCGGCGGCCTCGCTGGAGCGGATGGCGGGCTGGCTGGCGCCGGGCGGATACCTGGTGACGGCCACGGTGCCGGCCGACGTCGAGGACGTGGTGATCGAGTGGATGGGGCGCCCGGTGCGGGTGTCCAGCTTCGCCCCCGAGGAGTTCGTGCGCCGGCTGCGCGAGGACTGCGGGCTCGACGTGCTCCACCAGGAGGTGTCGGTGTTCCATCCCAAGGGCGCGGCCGACGAGGAGCACCTCTTCTGTTACGCCCGCCGCCCGGTCTCCTCCCCGCCGGCCCGCGACGCCTGACCCCGGCGCCCTCCCGCGAGGAGGGAACGGGTCTCGCGCACCCACGCGCCGAGCGCCTCGTGGTCGACGCCCGTCAACCCCTGCCGGGCGTCGACCCGGTACGGCAGCGCGGGCCCCCGGTGGCGTGCCCGGACCCACTCCCGGTCGGCCCCGCCGATCTCGTCGCCGCCCCGGACGCATGCCAACCCCCTGATCGGAATGGCCCGTTCCGGCGATGCGGGCAGGAGCTGTCGGCCCCGGGGGCCGGAATTCGCCCCCGGATGCGGCATTTCGGTCTACGCGCGTCACCGTTCCTGCAGATTCCCGTCATGCACATGTCGCAATTTCGTGGCTCGGATGACACGATGTGGCCGGATTCTCTCCCCAGAGCATGACGCGCCGCCAAATCCTGCGGTGGCGCGATGCGTTGCCGAAAGGTTTCCCCCACGTGATGACTTCCCTGCGCAAGGTCCGTCGCGGCCGCTGGGCCGCCGCCGGTGCCGCCGTGGCCGCGGTCGCGCTCATGCTGCCGACGGGCTCCGCGGCCTCCGCGGCCTCCACCGCGGCACCGTACGACTCGTACTACGCGGCCGCCGAGGGCAAGACCGGCACCGCGCTCAAGTCCGCGCTGCACGGCATCATCAAGACGCAGTCCAAGATCTCGTACAGCGCCGTCTGGGACGCCCTGAAGAACACGGACCAGGACCCCAACAACACGAACAACGTGATCCTGGTCTACTCCGGCCGCTCGCAGTCGAAGTCCACGAACGGCGGCGGCGTCAACGACTGGAACCGCGAGCACGTCTGGGCCCAGAGCCACGGCGACTTCGGCACGTCGGCCGGCCCCGGCACCGACCTGCACCACATACGTCCCGAGGACGTCACGGTCAACAGCACCCGTGGCAACAAGGACTTCGACATGGGCGGCAGCGCGGTCGGCGAGGCCCCGGGCAGCCGCACGGACTCCGACTCCTGGGAGCCGCGCGACGCCGTCAAGGGCGACGTGGCCCGCATGATCTTCTACATGGCCGTCCGCTACGAGGGCGAGGACGGCTACCCGAACCTGGAGGTCAACGACTCCATCAACGGTTCGGTCCCGCTGCACGGCCGCCTCAGCGTCCTGAAGCAGTGGAACGAGCTGGACCCGCCGGACGCCTTCGAGCAGCGCCGCAACCAGGTCATCTTCGACACCTACCAGCACAACCGGAACCCGTTCATCGACCACCCGGAGTGGGTCGAGGCGATCTGGTAGTCGCACGGGCCGGCGGACCGCCGGACCAGGTACGACCCGAGGCGCCGGGGCCGGGGGCGGGGCACCCCCCCCCCCCCCCGCGCGCCCCCCCCGCCCCCCCCCCCGTCCCCCCCCCCGCCCCCCCGGGCCCCCCCCCGGCCGCCCATTTTTATCGGGCCCCCAAGAGTTGACCACC